>JALYUN010000245.1 GCA_030853725.1 Pseudomonadota bacterium
CTCCTGGCCATCGACACACCGGGCTTTCGGCCCCTGCAGCATGACGGTGTGCGAAAGTTTTGGGCTGGCGACACCAGTCTCGAAGAAGTGCTGTCGCTGCCCTCTCCCGACGCCATGGCCGACTCGCCGGTCTGAAAGCGGGCTGGCCGACGCCGCATCGTGACCCGCCTTTCGCCTTGACCACCGACCCGTCTCCGCCTCCTGCAAAGCCGCCCGGCGCTGGCCAACCGCAACAGCTGTTGCGTCAGGCCTTCGCCATCCACCAGAACGGCGACCTGGCGACCGCTGCAGCAGCCTACGAAACCGTGCTGCGCACCGAACCGCGCAACTTCGATGCACTGCACATGTTGGGCGTGGCCCGTTTGCAAAGTGGTGATGCAGCGGATGCGGCGCGGCTGATTGCGCAAGCCGTGGCGCTACAGCCGCGCATGGCGCTTGCATGGCGCAACCTGGCCTCTGCCCGTCGTGCTGCCGGGCAAGTGGCCGGCGCTGCCGATGCGCTGCAGCACTGTGTCGATCTCGGCAGCAACGACGCCGTCACGCTGGGGGCCCTCGCCGATCTGAATCTGGAAGCGGGGCGCCACTCGATCGCGAGGTCGATCTTTGCCAGGATGATTGCAGCGCAGCCGCAGGATCTGGACGCACGCATCGGCCTCGGCATTTGCGAGCGCGAAATCGGGCGAACGGCGCAGGCCGCCGAACACTTCGAAGCGGTACTCGCTGCCAATCCCGGTCATCTCAAGGCGGCCAACAACCTCGGAATCAACTTTCTGGCCCAGGGCGACAACGAACACGCACTGAAGCAATTCGACCGGGTGTTGGTCACGGCCCCTACGCATGCGCCAGCCCACAACGCGCGTGGGCTGGCGCTGTGGAATCTGAAACGACTGCCGGAAGCCGAAGCCGCCTACGGCCGTGCCATCGAACTCGATGCTGGTTACGCGCAAGCGCTGACCCATCGGGCGGCGTTGCGCACCGCACGCGGGCACCATGCCGGTGCCGCAGCCGATCTGCAGCGTTCGTTGCAACTGCAGCCCGATCGGGCCGACACGCACCACGGCATGGGCGTTCTGCTCGCCGCCCAGCGTCACACCGCCGCCGCTGTGGAAAGCTTCCACGAGGCATTGCGCCTTCGACCGGACTTTATCCAGGCCGAGATCAACCTCGGGGCGGCAGAAGCCGTGCTGGACCACCTGCCGCAGGCGATGCAAGCCTACGACCGGGCGGTGGCTGCCCATGGGAAATGCGCGCCTCGCGAGGCTGCGATGGCCTATGCCAACCGCAGCGCACTGTGGTTGCGGCTGCGACGTCCTGCCGAAGCCATGACCGATGCCATTGCATCGCTGACTCTGGATCCGCAGCAGCCTTATCAAGCGGGCAATGCCTTCTACCTGAAGCAGATGCTGTGCGACTGGAGCGACCGCGAAGCAGCCGTCAGTCGCTTGATTGACGATGCGGCGCGCGCCGGCTCGCTCGCAACGCCATTCGTGATGTTGACCGTTACTGACGATCCCGCCGCGCAGCTCGCGGCGGCCCGCGCATTCGTGGCAAACCTGACTGCAGACCCTGCCCTGCCGAAACTCCCGGGGAACACGCCGCGAACGGAGCCCATGCAGCGCTTGCGGGTGGCCTTCGTGAGCGCCGACCTGCACGACCATGCCACCGCGCACCTGATCGCAGGGCTCGTAGAAAACCTCGACAAGCAGCGCTTCGAAAGCACCGCCGTGTCTTACGGACCACTGAACGGCGACCACTATCAGCAGCGGTTGCGGCGGGCTTTCGAGCACTTTGTCGACATCCGTACCCAGTCCGACGAGCAGGCTGCCGCGACGATGCGCGGCATGGGCATTGACATCGCCATCGACCTGAAGGGCTACACCCACGATGGCCGGGTCGGCATCTTCAGCAACCGAGCAGCACCTGTGCAGGTGTCGTACCTGGGCTATCCGGGTACCACGGGTCTGCCGCAGATGGACTATGTGTTGGCCGACGCGGTCACCGTGCCTCCTCAGTTGGCACTGCATTTCAGCGAGCGCGTCGTGCGGATGCCGCACAGTTACCAGT
>JALYUN010000260.1 GCA_030853725.1 Pseudomonadota bacterium
GTCGGCACCACCACCGAGCGCACCTGCAGCGGTGGGCCCGCGTAGCCGGTGGTCGGCGCTGTCGTCGGCAGCGCCTGCAGCGTGTGAAAGCGGGTGATCGAACTGCTGGCGCAGGCAGCCAGTGCCAGCGCGAAGCCAAGCACCAGCAGCACGGCGCCAGCGCTGGCGAGCGGGGATCTGGCGAACGGGGAGCTGACGAACGGGGATGGTGAACGTTTCATCGCGGTTCCTTGGCAGCATCGGCAGCCGGCACGCTGCCACGGCCGCGCAGCAGGGCTTCAGGGTGCCGGCCCAGATAGTCAGCCAGGGTGCGAATCGCGCGCGCGGCTTCGCTCAATTGGTCGATGGTGCGCGGCAGGTTGACATCGACAGCGCTGCCGCCGCTGCCGTCGGCTTCTGCCCCGCCCAACAATCCGCGCGCTGCCGACACCGTACTCGTCAGTTCTTCAGCGGCGCGGTTCAGCTTGTCCACCAGGGGCCCGACCCGCGGTGTCACATCAGCCATCAGCTTGTCGGCCTGCGCCATGGTTTGGTCGAAGTGCTTCAGGCCGTCACTGATGGCGGGCGACCCCACCAGCGCTGACAGCCGCTGCGTGAGCTGGTGCACGTCCTGCCCGATCGCTTGCAGCGGAATGCCGTTGATCTTCGTCAGCACCTGGTTGACCTGCCCGATCAGCCCGTCGATGCTGCTGGCGGTGTCGGTGTCGTCACTGGCAATCAACGGGCTTTGCGCGTCGCCCGTCAACTGCACCTTGCCGGCGCCCGCAATTCGGTCCAGGCTGATGAGCCGGCCCCCGATCAGCGGTGGCGACTGTGCCAGGCGCGCGCGGAAGCCGCGCGCCAGCAGGTGGTTCAGCGCGGCGTCGGTACGGGTGCGCCAAACCGTCGCGTCACTGCCGTCGGACACTTGCAGATTCAGCTTGCGCGGATACAGCACGGCTTGCACCTCTGAGGCCGACTCACCCGATTGCGGGTCCAGCCGCAGCGTTACCGAACGGATTTCGCCGACCGCGAATCCGAGCAAACGCACCTGCGCGCCGACCGCCAGTTCGCCAGCGGCACCCTTGAAGACGAAGCGGTACGGCAGGGCCGGGCCGGTGGGGCCGGTCTGTGCTTCCTGGCGACTCTGGTAGAGCACGTAGCGGGTGTCCGAAGGGCTTTGCGCGGCGCCTTGCTCGGCAACGATGTTGTCGAGTTCGATGGCGCCGTTGATCAGCGCACCGGCATGTTCCAGTGCGGCGCTGACGCCTTTGTCAGTCAACTCGACCTGCACCGGGCTCGAGATCCAGAACATCGAGCGGGCGTGTACCAACTTGTCGTAAGGGGCTTCGACAAAGACGCCCAGCTGGAAGCGGTCGGGCGCGACGAAGGCGATCGTGATGACCTTGCCGATCTGCTGGCCCCGAAAGAACATCGACGAGCCCACCCGCGCCGTGCCGAGCGCATCGGCGACCAGGCTGTAGCGGGTGCCGGCGGTACCGGGTGCGATCAGCGGTGGCTCGTCCAGGCCGACAAAGCTGCGGGTAGGCGCGCCTTCCAGACTGGGAGCCACACCGATCGTGAGCCCGGCCACCGCGGCCTTGACCGAGGCCAGGTCGGTGATGTTGGGGTTGGCGCCGATCAGCCAGAAGCTCGTTTTCGTCGTCAGCCACGGTTTGCTGCGGCGGTCCAGGCGCAGCGTCATCTTCACGTGCAGACCGTCGTCGCTGATCGCGATGTTCCGGACATAGCCGGCTTCCAGACCCTTGTAGATGACCTTGGTGTCGTTGACTCGGGCGCCGGCGGCGGTGCCGAAGGTGACGACGACGTCGATGCCGCGTTCGGCAAACGCGCGCACGCCCAGGAACGCCACGATCAGCAGCGCCGCCAGCGGCACCGCCCACACGATGCCTATCCAGCGGCTGCGGCGCGCGTGTGCCACCGGCAGGGGCGGGGCCGGCGCGTCTTCGGATACGGGTGGGTCGGTCGGCTCGGTCATGGCGTCTCGTGTAGCGCGGCCGCGTCCCACATCAGGCGCGGGTCGAAGCAACGTGCGGCCAGCGTCGTCAGGATCACCACGGCGGTGAACATCGGTGCGGCCGCTTCGGCGCTACCGTGCAGCAGCGTGTTGTACTGTGTCACGGGCACGAAGCAGGCGATCACGAACGGGTCGACCATCGACCAACGCCCGATCTCTTCCACCACGCGGTGCGCCCGGGTCTTTGCGACCAGGTGGCGCAGCCGGCGGCGCAGCACCGATTGCAGGCACCACGCCAGCACCAGCAATTTGGCGATCGGAATCGCGAAGCTGGCGCAGAACACCAGCGCCGCCAGACCGTACAGCCCCACGTGCCACAAGTCGATCACACCTTCCAGCACCGTGTACTCCACGGATTGCAACCCGACTGGCAGGGTTGCCATCGGATACAGGTTCGACGGCACATACAGCAGTGCTGCGGCCAGTGCCAAGGCTGCCGTGGTCGTCACGGCGAGCGCCTTGCGGCGGTGCAGTCGCTGGCCGCAGCGCGGGCACATGCTGCCGGCGCTGGTGGCTGCGGCCACGCGGTCGCAGGCCGTGCAGACCAGCATCGGCGTTGCCGGCGCTTCAGCCCGTGTTTCGTCTGCGGGGCCGATCGCCTCCCAGACCGCTGCGGGGTCGAGCGTGGCGCGCATCAGCAGCGACAGGATTGCCGCGGCCACGAAGCACCAGGCGCCGCTGCCGACATCGATCGCGATCGTCGTTGCCAGGCGGGCGTAGGCCACGGCGAAGCCCAGCAGGAACACATCGGCCATGGCCCAGACCTGCAGTGCCTGCGCATGCCGAAAAGCAGCGCCGATCCAGGCCGGCCGGCGGCCGAACCGCAACGCACCGAGCACCGCGCACACCAACGCCAGGCGCAGCAGCGGCAAGACCACCACGAACAGGCCGATGACGATACCCAGCACGGGGAACCCGTCGCCCCACATCGCCGTGGCGCTGCTGATCAGCCGGCTTTCGCGTGAGACGCCGACGATCGAGGTCGTCAGAAACGGCAGCAGGTTCGCAGGGATCAACAGCAGCAGTCCGGCCGCAGCGCACGCCAGCGCCACCGAGTTGCTGCGGGCATTCGTTCGCAGCAAGGGTGATGTGCAAACGGCGCAGTCGAGCGCAACACGCTGCGCCGACTGAGGAACGCGCTGCAGCGTGCCGCAATGCGAACAATCGGCGACGGTGATGGGGTGCGTAGGCAACAGAGCAGTTGACTCAGAGAACGGCGCGCGGATTCTGCCTGTGCCCTGCTCACCCGGGCGATTCGTGGGGCCGATAGCGCCTTGCGAAAACCGGCAGCCTAGAAGGTTTCCCAGTCTGCTGTCGACGAAGGCGCAGCGGCCGGCGTCTTGGCGGAACCCTTCACCTTGCCGGCGTTGCCAAGGCGCATCAATGCCCGTGTGGCTTCAGCAGCCGGCGAACTCGGCGCGACGCCAGACAGGTGAGTGCCGGCGCTGCCCTGCAGCCTGAAGCCACCGACCACCCGTGTAAGGCAGGCGGCCTGCTCGCGCAGGCTTTCGGCGGCAGCGGCCGACTGTTCCACCAGAGCTGCGTTCTGCTGCGTCATCCGGTCCAGGTCCGTGAGCGCGCCATTGACCTGACCGATGCCACTGCTCTGCTCGCCGGTGGCCGCGCTGATCTCGCCGATGATGTCCGAGACGCGCTGCACGCTGGCCACGATCTCGGTCATGGTGCGCCCCGCATCGGCCACCAGTTGCGAGCCGGTCTGCACGCGGTCGACACTGGCTCCGATCAGAATCTTGATCTCGCGCGCGGCTTCGGCGCTGCGTTGCGCCAGGCTGCGCACTTCGCTGGCGACTACCGCGAAGCCGCGACCCTGTTCACCGGCGCGTGCCGCTTCCACTGCTGCGTTCAGTGCCAGGATGTTGGTCTGGAACGCAATGCCGTCGATGGTGCCGATGATGTCGGCGATGCGCCGGCTGCTGGCGGTGATCTCGTCCATGGTCGTGACCACTTGCGACACCACTGCGCCGCCCCGTTGTGCGACTTCGGTCGCCGACCCGGCCAACTGGTTGGCGGTCCGTGCGGCCTCAGCAGTCTGGCCGACGGTTCCCGTGAGCTTCGTCATCGAGCTGGCGGTCTGCTGCAGCGATGCCGCGGCCTGCTCGGTGCGTTGGCTCAGGTCGTTGTTGCCGCTGGCGATCTCGTCCGCGGCGGTGCCGATGCTGTCGCTCGCCTGTCGCACCGTCTGCATCGAATGCTGCAGACGCTCGGCCATGTGCAGCATGGTGCGGCGCACGTCCCCCAATTCGTCGCTGCTGTCATCGGCCTCGGCGCTGGCGGCGCCCTGCAGGTCGCCGCACGCCACAGCCTCACCGATGGCTGCGGTCTGGCGCAATTGCGAGACGATGCGGCGCTGGATCCGCCAACTGGCGACTGCCGCAGCCACGAGCGCAGCCAGCAGCGCCAGCCCAAGCACCATCGACAACGCGGCCTGGCGGCTCTGGCTGGCCGCGATGCGTTCGCCGCGCAGCGTGTCGCTGCGCACCGCCAGCTTGCCCAGGTCCTGCTTCAGCAACGAATATATGTCTTCGGCTGCGCGCATGCCGCCGGCGCCGACGTTTGGATCCATGCCGCTCAGATCGATCGCCTTGTCGCAGCGCTTGAGATATTCGGCCAGGTTCTTCTGCACGCCGGTGATGGTGCCGGCAATGGCAGCATCGGCTTGGGTGTTGGCCGCCAGTCCGAACGCCTGTTGCTCGACCTGATCGGTTTGCTGCTTGAGCGCAGCCCGCGCCGCACGCGTCTCGGCTTCGCTGTACGAGCCGATCAGCACCAGCGTGCGGTAGACGCTGCCGCGGATCTGCGACAGCGCTTCCTGGGCTTGGCCGGCCAGCTTGATGCGGGCAATGTCATGGGCATCGTCCTGTGTCGCGCGCACAGCTTCGCGGTGGTCGACGACACCGTAGAGGATGCCTGCGCTGAGCCCCACTAGGGCCACCAGCAGCGGCGCAATCAACAATCTCTTTCCGATCTTCATGCTAAAAATGCCCTGGGCTGTGCCGTCAATGCGTCAGGGATAGACGCCGCCGCAAACAGCCGTGGCGCCGAGCTTCTCGCAGTACATCACCTTCGGCTCGACCTTCTTGCTGACTGGATTGGTGAACTTGTATTCCTGCCAGAAGCCGGCCGGCTTCGACTGCGCCAGCGCCACACGTTCCTTGACGAAGTACTTGCCATCGACATCGGTCAGGTCGATCAGGTCGCGTCCGATCTGCTTCGGGTTGGCGCCGTGCGCCAGACATTTGCCGTCCAGACCGTAGACCACCAGGTACAAGTCGCGGTCTGTGAAACCGCCTTGCTTGTCGCTGATGGCGGCATAGCCCTTCTCGGTGCCGTTGGCCTTCAAGAAAGCCACGCCCTTGTGGACCATGGCCACGGCGTCGTCCTTGTTGGCGTTGTTGGCGAAGGCCGGGCTGAAGGCCACGGCTGCGAGGGTCGCCACAAGGGCGAGGTTGAGTTTGCGGATCATTTCGATCTCCTGGGTCGGGTGCCCGTGAAACGGACGGGTGGGCAAGCTTGCGCCCGCGAGGAAAGAGTCAATCTCCGATCAGGCCCATGTCGGCGCTGCTCAGCAGGCCTTCGATGTCCATCAGGATCAGCATCCGGTCCGCTTCACGCGGCGTTCCGGTTTTGTCGATTCTGTTTTCGGCACCCAGGTCGCTGTGGGCACGCTTGACAGCGCCGATGCCGGTAATGAAGCTGGCATCGATGCTGGCGTTCAACTCCGGTGCAGGCTTGATCTGCGCTGCGCTGAGTTCCAGCACGTCGGACACCGAATCGACGACCGCACCGACCACGCGACCCTTGACGTTGAGCACCACCACCACCGTGAAGTCGTTGTAGTCGACGCGCTCGCAGCCTAGCTTCAGGCGCAAGTCGATGATCGGCACGATCACGCCGCGCAGGTTCACCACGCCCTTGATAAAGGCCGGCGCATTGGCGATGCGGGTCGGCGGCTCGTAAGAGCGAATCTCCTGCACCCGCAGGATGTCGATGCCGTATTCCTCGGCGCCAAGGCGAAAGGTCAGGAATTCGCCGGGCTGGGTGCTGCGGCGGGTGCCCGCGGCCCCGCCTGTGGCTGGCTTCGGGGCTTGCTGCAGTTCGCGTGGGGCGTCGGCAATCATGTTCACGGTGCGTCCTTGCTTCGTTCTTGAATCGGTTGGGCGGTTTGGCGGTTGGCTGCGGGCCCCGTGGTCCCGATCTGGCTCAGAAGCTTTCCCATTCGCCGTGGTCGTTACCGCCCGGCGCCAGGGTGGCCGCCGGGCTCGACGCCGCGCCGGCGGCCGGCTGCGGCGTTTGACGAACTTTGCGGATCAGCTGCGCAGCGGCCGCTTTCGGCGGTTGCGGCTGGGTCATTGCGACGGGGGACAGGGCGGCAGCGGCGCGGCGCGGTGCACCGGGCATAGCGGCGTCGGTGCTGAAGCCACCGACCAGCGCGGCGAGCTGGCGCGACTGGTCGCGCAGGCTCTCGGCGGCGGCGGCGGACTCTTCCACCAGCGCTGCGTTCTGTTGCGTCATCTGGTCGAGCGTGGCAACCGCGCCGTTGACCTGACTGATGCCAGCACTCTGCTCGGCCGTGGCGGCGCTGATCTCGGCAATGATGTCGGACACCCGCCGAACGCTGGCAACGATCTCGCCCATGGTGTGGCCCGCATCGGTCACCAGGCGGGTTCCGGCGCCGACCTTCTCGACGCTGCTGCCGATCAACGCCTTGATCTCGCGCGCGGCTTCGGCGCTGCGTTGCGCCAGGCTGCGCACCTCGCTGGCCACCACTGCGAAACCGCGGCCCTGCTCACCGGCGCGGGCCGCTTCCACCGCGGCATTCAGCGCCAGGATATTGGTCTGAAAGGCAATGCCGTCGATGGTGCCGATAATGTCGGCGATCTTGGTCGACGAGGTATGGATCTCTTGCATCGTCAGTACCACCTGGGCCACCACCTGGCCGCCCTTCGAGGCCACGCTGCTGGCCGACGCAGCGAGCTGGTTGGCGGTGCGGGCCGACTCTGCGGTCTGGCTGACGGTGCCGGTCAGCTCCTCTAGCGCGCTGGCGGCCTGCTGCAGGCTGCCGGCGGTCTGCTCGGTGCGACCGGACAGGTCCTGGTTGCCGCTGGCGATCTGTTCGCTGGCGGTCGACATCGAATCGCTGCCGGCGCGCACTTCGCCGATCATGTTCCGAAGCGAGAGCTGCATGCGACTCAGCGCGAGCTGCATCGCCGCGATCTCGTCGCTGCCGCAGATTTCGACTGGTGTGGTCAGATCGCCGGCGGCCAACGCTTCCAATGAGCGCTGGGCTTTGGCCAACGGTACCGTCACCGAACGCTGAATGGCCCAGGCAATACCGACGGCCAACACCAACGTCAAGCCGCACAGTCCGGCCATCAGCAGGCTGGCTCCTGCAATTGACTGCTCGGCGTTTGCAATGATGGTGTCGTTGCTCGCGGCCTCCAGTGCGTTGAAAGCCGCGGCGGCCTGCTTCGACTCTGCCAGCAAGGGCAAACACTGCGCGCGCATCAGTGCCGCCCCCTGGGCGCGCTTGCCGGCGTCAGCCAGCGCCACGATGCCCTGCGCCACTGGCCAGTAGCGAACTTCGATCGCTTTGGAAGTTTCCAGCGCAACACGCTCCTGGGGGTCGTTGCCGGCAGCGACCAGCGCTTCCAACTGCTGCAGACTTTGATCGATCGTCTGCTTGTTTTTTGCGATGCGACCCTTGAACGCAGACACCTCGGCGGCATCGTCGATCAACAGCAGGTTGCGAGCATCCAGGGCCCGTTCCTGGATGCTGCTTTCCAGCTGGTTGAGCAAGCGCACCTTGGTTCGGACGCCGTCCGACAGACTGTGCATCGCAACGGTGACCGATCGCTGCTGCTGAATGGCGAATGCGGCACTCAGCAAGAGTGCGACCAACAGCAGGCCGAAGCCCAACGCAAGGCGTGGGCCGACTTTCATGGCGTTCAAGTTCATGGGACCTTCTTGTTGCTGGTTGTTGTGAATGTCAATGCCGTGAACGCCGCACCAGCGAGCCCACGTCCAGGATCAGCGCCACGCGGCCGTCGCCCAAAATCGTGGCGCCCGAGACATCGTCGACGCGCCGGTAGTTGCTTTCCAGGTTCTTCACTACCACCTGCTGCTGCCCCAGCAACTGGTTCACGAGCAGCGCCACGCGGCCGCCTTCGGCTTCGGCCACGACCATGATGCTGTTGTCGTTGGCGGCGTCAGGCAGCAATGGTGCGGGTACCCCGAAGACTTGCTGCAGGTCCAGTACCGGCATGAACTCGTCGCGCACTTCCACCACGCGGCCGCTGCCGCCGATGCTGCGCACCATGCCGGGCCGTATCTGAAACGACTCCACCACGCTTGCCAGTGGCAGGATGTAGCACTCGTCGCCGACCGCCACGCTCATGCCGTCCATGATGGCCAGCGTCAGCGGCAGCCGCACCCGCACCGTCATGCCGTAGCCTTCAGCCGAGTCGATCTCGACCGTGCCGCCGAGTGCGGTGATGTTCTTTTTCACCACGTCCATGCCCACGCCGCGGCCCGAAACGTCGGTGACCACGTCGGCGGTAGAGAAACCCGGCGCGAAGATCAGGCCGTAGACCTCGGAATCGGGCATCGAGTCTGGGGCTTCGATGCCCCGTTCGCGGGCTTTCTGCAGCAGCTTGCCGCGGTTCAGGCCGCGGCCGTCGTCGCGCACCTCGATCACGATGCTGCCGCCCTGGTGGCTGGCGATCAAGGTGATGCTGCCCTGCTCGGGCTTGCCCTTGGCAACGCGGTCTGCTGGCATCTCGATGCCGTGGTCGCAACTGTTGCGCACCAGGTGCGTCAGCGGGTCGGTGATCTTTTCCACCAGGCCCTTGTCGAGCTCGGTGGCTTCACCGACCTGCAGCATCTCGACCTTCTTGCCGAGCTTGCCGGCCAGGTCGCGCAGCATCCGCGGGAACCGGTTGAAGACGAGCGACATCGGAATCATCCGGATCGACATCACCGCTTCCTGCAGGTCGCGGGTGTTGCGTTCCAGGTCGGCCAGTACAGCGGCCATCTGCTGGTTCAGTGCGCCCTGTTCGCCCTTGCTGTTTTGCGCCAGCATGGCCTGGGTGATGACGAGCTCGCCTACCAGGTTGATAAGCTGGTCGACCTTCTCGACCGAAACCCGCAAGGTGCTGGATTCGGGCGTCCCAGCGGATTTGTTGGGTGCCTTGTCGGTGCGGGCGGCCTTCGGCGCGGATGGCGCCGAGGTACCGGAGGGTGCCGGCGTTGATGAAGCGGCGGCTGCGGCAGCGCTGGTCTCGGCGCCATGGGGCAAACCGGGCGCGTTGTCGAAGAAGCCATAGCCGGCTTCAGCGGCGGCGGCCGCTGGCGGTGCGCCCGGCGCGCCTTCGTGGAAGCCGTAGCCCGAATTCAGCGGCGCCAGGCGCACTTGCTCGCGCGCCACGTGAAAGCCGAACAGGTCGAACAGGTCGTTGTCGCTGGAAGCGGTCAAGACCTTGAAGCGGCGCATGCCGTCGGCTTCGCGGCCTGCGTCCAATGGTTCTATAGAGCCCAGTCCGGGAATCTCGCTGAAGAGTTCCACCAGACTGTCGGCCAGCGCCAGGTTTTGTAGCGGGCCCACGGTGAGTTCGAGCGCGCGCACCGGCGTGGTGGGCGTTGCTGCTTCGGAAGCCGGGGCTGCGGGCGGTGTGGCGGGTGGCGCGGCCACGGCCTTCGGTGCGGTGGCTAACGCGCCTTCGCCAGCCAGCAGGGCCCGAATCGATGCCAGCAGCGCCTGGGTGTCGATCGGGTCGGCTCCATTGCCCTGGTGCCGCGCCAGTTGCGCCTTCAAGGCGTCGCCCGCGGCCAGCAGCACGTCAACCATCGGCGCGCTCGGCTGCAGTTCGTGGCGGCGCAGCTTGTCCAGCAGCGTTTCCATCTGGTGCGTCAACTCGGCCACGTCGGCGAAGCCGAAGGTGGCGGCGCCGCCCTTGACCGAATGGGCGCAGCGAAAGATGGCGTTGAGTTCTTCGTCGTCGGCGTGCTCGATGTCCAGGTTCAGCAGCCGCTGCTCCATCGTTTCCAGGTTCTCGCCGGCTTCCTCGAAGAAGATCTGGAAGAACTGGCTCAGGTCGATGCCAGCCGCTTGGCTGGCTTTGTCGGTAGGGGATTCGCTCATCGGGGAATCAGGCTGCAACGGTCTTGCCGCTGTTTTTGCCGATCACCTTGCCGATGACCTCGATCAGCTTGGCCGGATCGAAGGGTTTGACGAGCCAGCCGGTCGCACCGGCAGCGCGGCCGGCCTGCTTCATCTGGTCGCTGCTCTCGGTGGTCAGGATCAGGATCGGCGTGGCTGCGAACTTCGGGTTCTGGCGCAGGCGGGTCACGAGTCCGATGCCGTCCAGCCGCGGCATGTTCTGGTCGGTCAGCACCAGCGCGAAGTCGCGGCTGTTGGCCTTCTCCAGTGCGTCCACGCCGTCGACGGCCTCGACCACGTTGAAGCCGGCATTCTTGAGCGTGAAGTTGACCATCTGGCGCATGGAGGCGCTGTCGTCAACGGCAAGGATCGAGTGCATGAAAGCGTCTCCGGGGAATGTCGCGAATGTCGTTTGAAGCTTGAATGGCTGGTGCCAGGCTCAGAACAGCTCGACCGAGCCGGCGTCCATTTCGTCCTGCGTCACCGGGTTCGGGCGTTGCGGCAGGTCTGCGACCAGCGCCAGGCCGTCTTCGTCGTCGCCCATCGCGTCGCGGGCGACGCGGTCGGCGCAAGCGCGCAGCCGGTGCTTGGTGTGGTGGATCAACTGACTGGCCATGTCCTGGAACTGCAAGGCGGTGATGGCGCCGCCGAGTGTCTGGCGTGCGGCATCGAATGCGCCGTCGGCGAGCTGGTCGGTGGCGCCAGTGAAGTGGCCGAGCAGGGCGCCGCTGGCATCGTCCAGCAGCCGCTGCAGGCGTTCCAGGTCGTTGCTGGCGACCATCAGGTGGTCCTGCAGATCGGCGGCCATGGCCAACGGCATGACGAGACCGGGGTTGGCGGACAAACAGTCCTGAGCAGTCATCCAGGCTCCAGTCGGGATGGGGTTGGGCGGGCGCGCACCGATCACGCCGGCACTCTGGGTGCTATTCGGCACCCCCGGACGCAAAGTTGAGTACCGATTGCCGCTCGCACACGCTTTGCGATACTTCGGCGCATGCATGGCCCCCTTGCCGACCGGCCGAACGCCGTGACCACGCCTGCCGTTGCGGGTGCGCCGCGGGCTTTGCGCGTGCTGCATCTGGAAGACGCCGAAGCCGACCATGCCCTGGCGATGGCCTACCTGCAGCGCGGCGGCCTGCACGTGGAGGCGCTGCGCATCGAAACCCGTGCGGATTTCGAAGCCGCGCTCTCGCAGCGCTGGGACGTGGTGCTGTCGGACTATCACCTGCCCGGCTTCACCGGCCTGGACGCGCTGCAGATCCTGCGCCAGCGCAGCGAGGCCGAATCGCGCCTGGTGCCGTTCATCATCGTCTCGGGCCAGATCGGCGAAGACACCGCGGTCGAAGCGATGCGCAACGGCGCCAGCGACTACCTGCTCAAGCACAACCTGAAGCGGCTGGTGCCGGCGCTGGAGCAGGCCGTCTCTGCCAGCCGCACCTATCGCGCGCGGCTCGCGGCCGACCGCGACTTGCAGGTTTCACGCAAGCGCCTGTCTGAACTGGCACAGCACCTGCAGACCAGTGTCGAAGCCGAACGCGCCGCCATCGCGCGTGAAATCCACGACGATGTCGGCGGCTCGCTCACGGCGCTGAAGTTCGAGCTGGACTGGATCCGGCGCCATCTGCCTGGTACCGCTGCAACGTCCGATCTGGACCGGCGCCTGGCTTCGGCGCAGGAAACCGTCTCCCACGCCATCGATTCCAGCCAGCGCATCATGCAGAACCTGCGCCCGGCGATCCTGGAGCAAGGCCTGGTGGCGGCGCTGCAATGGCTCACGAGCCGCTTCGAAAAGCGCACCGGAATCGTCTGCGCATTGCGCTTCGGCGCCGGCATCGAATACCGGGCCGATGGCATCCCGCCACCGTGGCCGGCCGGCGTGCCGCTGGTGGCTTACCGCACGGCGCAGGAAGCGCTGACCAACATCAGCAAGCACGCGGGTGCCACTCGCGTGGGTGTCGACCTGTCGCTGATCGGCGGCGTGTTGTCGCTGGAAGTCAGCGACAACGGCTGCGGCCTGGGGCAAGCCGACCTGGCCAAGACCCAGAGCTTCGGCATCCGCGGCCTGCATGAGCGCGCGTCGACGGTGGGCGGCTGGGTCGACCTGTCCAGCGGGCGCAGCGGCACGACGCTGATCTTGTCGGTGCCGATCGGTTCCGTAGACGCGGGCGAAGAGGGCGCCGAGCCCGAGCCTATGGATGCCGAAACCTCGGCCTGGACGGCGCTCTAAAACATGATTGATGTGATTCTTTGCGACGACCACGCCTTGATCCGGCGTGGCATCCGCGACACCTTGTCCGACGCAGCGGACATCCGCGTGCTCGGCGAAGCGGGCGACTACGGTGAGCTGCGTTCGCTGCTGCGTACGCTGGGCAATGTCGAGGGTCGACCCGCGGGCTCGCCTTGCGACGTACTGGTGCTCGACATCAACCTGCCGGGGCGCAGCGGCCTGGACGCCTTGCAGGCGTTGAAGGACGAAGGCTCGCCGGTCAAGGTGCTGGTGGTCAGCATGTACCCCGAAGACCAGTACGCGATCCGCGCCCTGCGGGCCGGCGCCTACGGCTATGTCAACAAAGGCGGCGACCCGCAACTGCTGGTGCAGGCGGTACGCACGGTGGCGCAGGGTCGCAAGTACGTCACACCCGAGATCGCGCAGATGCTGGTCGAGAGCCTGACCACACCCGCCAACGTCGACGCCCACAGCAAGCTCTCGGACCGCGAACTGCAGACGCTGGTGATGATTGCCAGCGGCAAGCGCCTGGCCGACATCGCCGAAGAACTGACGCTGAGCCCGAAGACCGTCTCGGTCTACCGCGCCCGGGTGCTGGAGAAGCTGCAGTTGGCCAACAACTCCGAACTCACGGTCTACGCGATCCGGAACGGGCTGGTGGGGCAGTGAAACTCGAGGCTGCTCTGGCGTCGGTGCCCGTCGACGCCGAAGCCACCCGCCATGCCGGCCGTGACGCCCTGTCGCTGTGGCTGATCGATGCGCGCAATCGGCTGCTAACGCTGATCAACGAAAGGCCCGACCCGCACGCGCTGCGCACGGCGGTGCGCGTGGCCCGATTTCAGGAGCACTGGATCGGCTGCCATGTGCAGCGCCAGCGCGGCGAAGCCTGCGACTCGAGCGCGCCGCGGTTGGCCGGGATCGAACCGCAGGCGTCGTCATGGGCCAGCGAAGACGGCGCGCTGCCCCCTGGACCAACCGTGTTGGCTTACCTGGAGCAAACGCTGGAGATCACGCTCGACCTGTTGGCCGCCAGCGGCCAGACCGACACCGCGCTGCATGTCTACCGCGCCGCGGTGTGGCACGAAGACCGCGTTGTCGAAGGTCTGGCGCAAGCC
>JALYUN010000300.1 GCA_030853725.1 Pseudomonadota bacterium
GGCCTGACCCGCCCGTTGTGCGGTTTCATCTCGGACCGCATCGGGCGCGAGAACACGATGTTGATCGTCTTCGTCGGTGAGGGGCTGGCGCTGCTGGGCATGCGGCAATACGGCCATCATCCCGTGGCTTTCATGGTCTTCGCCGCGTTGATCTTCCTGTGCTGGGGCGAAATTTTCTCGATTTTCCCGGCACTGTGCGCCGACACCTTCGGCTCCAAGAACGCCACGGCCAACGCCGGCACGCTGTACACCGCAAAGGGCACGGCTTCGCTGCTGGTGCCGCTGGCATCGGTGCTCTCGGTGGGCGGCAACTGGAACCGCGTGTTCCTGTTCTCCGCGGTGCTGACGATCGTCGCCGGGTTGGCGGCCAAGTTGGTGCTGTCGCCGATGCGCCACCGCTTGATTGCTGAAAGCAACGCTGCGGTCGACGCGGCGTTGCTCAGGCCAGGCGCGACAAGCGCACCGGGCGCGCCTGCTTTGGTGCAATCTACGAAGCCGGCTTGAGCGCAGCAACACCGGCCTGGCGGCACGGCGGGTTGCCCCGGGGATAGAGCGCGTCTGCCCGGGTCTCAGCGCACCGCTGTCTGCTGGGTGAACGACAGCGCCAGGAAGTCGACGAAGGTCCGCACGCGCGCGGCCAACTGATGCCGCTGCGGGTAGACCGCGTGAATGTCGGCGTCGGGCGTCTCGTACTGGGGCAGCACCCGCACCAGGCGTCCGTTTTTCAAGTACCGGTCGATGTCCCATTCGGCACGCATCAGGATGCCATGGCCGTCCAGCGTCCAGTTGACTGCGATTTCGCCGTCGTTGGTGGTCAGGGTGCCGCGCGTTTTCACCGCTTCGCTGCGCGCGGTCTTCGACCGGCCGCTGGACAGTCGCCAAAGCCCGTAAGCCGCTTCGCCCTGTCGGATGCCGATGCAGTTGTGCCGCGTCAGGTCGTTGGGCACTTTCGGCATACCGTGTTTGGCCAGGTAGGCCGGTGCAGCGCACAGCAGGCGGCGGTTCGCAGCCAGGCGCCTGGCAATCACGCGGGCGTCGGGCGGGGCGCCGAAGCGGATACAGACGTCGAAGGCGTCGTCGGTCAGGGGTGGCGGATCGACCGACAACTGAAGCAGCACTTCCACCTGCGGGTACTTGCAGGCGAAGCGAGAGATCAGCGGTGCGACATGGCTGCGTCCGAAACCCAGGGTAGCGTTGACCCGCAGCAGGCCCCTTGGCGTTGCCTTCGACACCCCCAGCAATTGCTGCATGTCGTCGAGTTCGTAAAGGATGCGGCGGGCATGTTCCAGCACCACTTCGCCTTCGGGTGTCAGGCTCATGCGGCGCGTGGTGCGGTTCACGAGCAGCACGCCCACGCGCGCTTCCATCAGTGCTAGATGCTTGCTGACCGCGGGCGTGGTGACGCCGAGTTCCCGCGCCGCGGCGCTCAGGCTGCCTGCGCTGGCCAGCGCCGAGAAAAAGCCCAGGTCGGCCGGTTGGATGCCCTGATTCATGGGGGTGTCAGCGCCTGTCGATTGTTAGATTCAGGTTAACAGTGGCTTCACTGGAGCGCCGCGCACCTGCGGCGTGGCGTTCCTACAGTCGGCGCATCGCCGCGCACACCTTGTTCCAGGAGACACCTTGAAGACCTATTCCATCGCCACCATTCCGGGTGACGGCATCGGCAAGGAAGTCATTCCTGCCGGACAACAGGTGCTGCAAGCGCTGGCCCGTTCCAGCAACGCGTTTCGATTCGAGTTCGAGAACTTCGACTGGGGTGGCGACTACTACCGCGCCCACGGCATGATGATGCCGGCCGACGGGCTCGACGCGATTCGCCACAAGGACGCGATCCTGTTCGGCTCGGCCGGTGACCCGCACATTCCGGACCACATCACGCTTTGGGGATTGCGGCTCAAGATCTGCCAGGGCTTCGACCAGTACGCCAACGTGCGTCCCACGCGCATCTTGCCCGGTATCGACGGCCCGCTGAAGCGTTGCGGCCCCGGCGACCTGAACTGGGTCATCGTGCGCGAGAACACCGAAGGCGAATACGCCGGGGTCGGCGGCCGGGTCCACCAGGGTCACCCGATCGAAGCCGCCACCGACGTCTCGATCATGACCCGCGCGGGGGTCGAACGCATCATGCGTTTCGCCTTCAAGCTGGCGCAGTCGCGGCCTCGCAAGCTATTGACCGTGGTCACCAAGAGCAACGCACAGCGCCATGCCATGGTGATGTGGGACGAGATCGCACTGCAGATCGCCACAGAGTTCCCGAATGTCACGTGGGACAAGGAACTGGTCGACGCGTCCACGGCGCGGATGATCAACCGCCCGGCATCGCTCGACACCATCGTCGCCACCAACTTGCATGCCGACATCCTGAGCGACCTAGCGGCCGCTTTGGCCGGCAGCCTGGGCATTGCGCCCACCGGCAACATCGACCCCGAGCGCCGCTACCCGTCGATGTTCGAGCCGATCCACGGCTCGGCTTTCGACATCATGGGCCAGGGCCTGGCCAACCCGGTGGGCACGTTCTGGTCGGCGGTGATGCTGCTGGAGCATCTGGGCGAAGCGGATGCCGCCGAGCGCTTGATGCAGGCCATCGAGCAGATCACCGCCAACCCCAAGCTGCACACCCGTGACCTGGGCGGCGAGGCAACGACGGCGCAGGTCACACAGGCGGTCTGCGACCAGCTCGGCGGCCAGGCGCAGGGCGACGAGCGCCAGGCAGCCTGAGCCCGAACCCAGCGTCCCGACACCAGAGCCGATCGAACACGAAGGAGTCCGCATGAACCGCATCCATCCCCTCGGCCGCCGCCTGATCCAGGCGCTTGCCCCTGTGCTTTCCTCCCTACTCGCACTCGGCTTGACCGTGAGCGCCGGCAGCGCCATCGCGCAGACCTGGCCGGACAAGACTGTCAGGCTGATCGTGCCGTTCCCGGCCGGCGGCACCACCGACGTGCTGGCCCGCGCGTTGGCCGACAAGCTGACGCAAAGCCTGGGCCAGACGGTGATCGTCGAAAGCAAGCCCGGCGCCGGCGCCACCCTCGGCGCGGATTACGTGGCCAAGGCCAAGCCCGATGGCTACACCTTGCTGGTCGGTGCGGTGCACCACACCATCGCTTCCAGCGTCTACAAGAGGCTGCCGTACGACTTTCAGAAAGACCTGACGCCGATCACCACGATTGCGTTGGTGCCCAACGTGCTGGTGGTGAACGCCACCACGCCGGTGAAGAACGTGGCCGAGCTGGTGGCCATGCTGAAGGCCAAACCCGGCCAGTACAACTACGGCTCGAACGGCAACGGCACGGCGCAGCATCTGATCGGCACGCAGTTCCAGATCGTCACCGGGACCGAGATGACGCACATTCCCTACAAGGGCAGCGGGCCGCTCACCGCCGACCTGCTGGGCGGTCAGGTCACGATGAGCTTTGACACCGTGACGCCGGTGCTGCCGCACATCAGGAGCGGCAAGCTGCGCGCCTTGGCTGTAACGACGGCGAAGCGGTCTTCCGCCTTGCCCGATGTGCCCACGCTGGAGGAAGCCGGCCTGAAGGGCTTCGACATCGGCACCTGGTTCGGCGTGCTGGCGCCCGCCGCCACGCCCAAGGACATCGTCGCCAAGCTCAATGCAGAGATGGTGAAGATCATCCAGTCACCCGATTTCAAGCAGCGCATGGAAGCCATCGGAGCCGAGCCCATCGGCGACAGCTCGGCCCAGATGGCCGCGCGAATCAAGTCCGAGACCGACAAGTTCGCGACTCTGGTCAAGGAGGCCAAAGTCGTCATCGAGTGAGGCAGCGGGCCGGCTGGCACGCGCTCTGGCCGCGGCCTAGCGCTGCGGCGCAAGGACCGGGCGCCCGGTGACGTCGACCAGCGCCGCAATTCGGCCTTGTTGCCGCGGTGGGGCAACCATCAGGCCGAGCAGGCCGTGGGCAGATGGCGGCCCTCAGCGGTGCGCGGCGCTGGTCTGCAGGTGTCTTCGTGTGCGGCGCTAGCGGCCGCCGCGCTGGCTGTTCGCCTTCGAGCGCCCGGCTTCCGACCGCGCACCTGCCGGGTTGCGCAGCATGGTCTGGATATACGCGACCTTGCGAAATCGCAGGGCCGACCAGTCGGCGTCTACAGCCACTTGGCGCACCGGCTCGTAGCCGGCTCCACCCAGTGCCTGCCAACCGGTGTCGCGATGGAACGCGCATTCGAAATTGCGGGCAAGGATTGCAGTTCCGCTTCGAACGAAGCCGGGGCGGTCAGCACATGGATCGAACGCTGCCCAGCCAGGTTGAGCTTCTTGAACAAGGGCGTCATGGCGCACGGCCTCCGAGCGGTGGCTCCCGGCTCGCTGGCGTGGCCGCGGGAACCTGCAGCCACGCGGTATGGTGATGCGGTTGGGCATCAGACGCAACAGGCGAGGGCGGGGCAGGATCCGCAACCCAAGCAGCGTCGAGGGCGGGATCACCCCGACGCGGGACGAGCTTCGGTAGATGCACCATCGCGAGAGGACCGTGCCAGCAGGGCGGCGGTGGTGGGCCAGTGTCTCTGTGACTGGCCGCCGCCCGCCAGTGACCCGCGCCTTCGTCGGCTCGACACCAGTTTGCCGGAGCAACTCCATGCGCGGAACCCCGATCTCCCTGACCCTGACCCTGACCTTGGCCGTGGCCTTCGCGGCCGCCAGCCCCGCTCTTGCAGCCGATGCGAAGGCCGCGCCGGCCCGTGCTGCGCTGAGCACGGCGAGGGCGCAGCACTGGTCGGCCTGGGGCGGCACGGTCGGCGTGCGCTGGAACCTCGAACTGGCCGCCGACCTGGGGCTGCGCATCCAGCCCGCCAGCCAGGGCCACGTCGCTCCCGATGCCGACGGCCATGAACGTTTCGACCTGCGCGCCGTCGGCCCGCTCGAATTCGACGTCAGCAGCGGCAACCTGCAGGCGTTCGTGCGCGGCTCGCTGCAGGCGCAAGGTGGGTACCGGATCGACACTGCCAGCGGCACTATCGACCTGCGCGACTTTCGCCTGGTGCCGCGGGACGGCGGCGCGCCGATCCTCGACCTGGTCAGTGCCGACGGCAAGGCCTGGTTCTATGTCGACCGCCTGATGTACGAGTTGATCGATCAACAGCAGCGCCTGGCGGTGCGGACCATGGACTTGCGCATCTCGCCGGAACTGGCGGCGCGCATCGGCAAGCCGGCGGTGGCCGGCTGGGTCATTGCCGACATGGACCTGCTGACCGACGTGCAGCGCCGCAGCGCCGACCTGGCGCCAGCCGCGGGTAGCGGCTTCAAGTGGGAAGGCACGCCGGTTCCGGGTGTGCCGGGTGCGGTCTACCAGGCCGACCTGTTTATGCAGAGCTTCAACATGCAGTACAGCCGCTGCAACGGCTGCACTGGCGTGGGTGGCAGCGGCAGCGTGGTCTTCACGCCGTCTTCCACATTGCGCAACAACGTCAACAACGGCGCGATCCTGCCGACCGTGGCAGGTGACCCGCGCGGCACCAGCAGCGCGCTCTATGCGGCCGACATTCCCTGGTATTCCAAGTTCACCGGCAACTTCCCGCCGTACGGCAACGACCAGCATCCCTATCTGATCTGGAACCTGTACCGCTTCAATGCCGACGGCACGATCGACCAGATCGGCCGCTCCGGCGTCAAGCACGCTTTCCTGACCGTCAATTCCAGTTGTCTAGACAACCCCGGTGACAGCCATGTACTGGGCCGCGGTTGCTCCGATACTTATGCGGTCAGCAACAACGACAACAGCAACGCGCTCGGCCCGCGCTCTGAAATCATCCCGGCTACCAACCAGTGGGGCCGCTGCGGCTCGATCTACGACAGCAACTGCGACGGCGTCTCCAATGCGTCCGGTAACAGTGTCTACGACCAGCGCCTGCAGGTGCTGGAGTCGCAGTTCAGCGGCGCGGCGCAGACCGGTGCCACCTATTTGTTCGAGTCCTGGTATCTGGCGCGCGGCGATGTCGACATCCTGAATTCGATTGGAACCAGCCGTGCCACCTTCACGCGCAGTGGCACGGTCTGGAGCGTGGGCGGTAACGACCAATACAAACTGGGGCCGGCCATTGACCGCTGGATCGACCCGGCCAACCCCGGTCCGGGCGGTACCTCGGTGCAGGTCTCTACGGCCGAAGGCCATGTCAAGGTCGCCGGCAAGATCACCAACCTGGGCGGGGGTCGATGGCGCTACGACTATGCGGTGATGAACCTGGACTTCGCGCGGGCCCGCACCCACGGCGCCGAGCCCAATCTGCGGGTGCTGTCGAATCTGGGATTCAGCGGTTTCACGACACCGGTCGGCACGGCCACCGTCACCGACCTGGTCTTCAGTGACGGCGACTCCGACACCACCAACGACTGGTCTGCCAGCATCGTCAACGGCGACCTGGTCTGGACCGCGCCCAGCGCCAACGCGTTGAACTGGGGCACGATGTTCCGCTTCTCGTTCATCGCCAACCAGGGCCCGGCAAAGGCCTGGTTCGCATTGCAGGTGGCCGATGCCGGCAGCCCCGCGAGCTTGAAGGCCAAAGGCTTGATCGCGCCGGCGGCGGGCCGTGCGTTCGGGCCGCGCTGACGGCATTTCGAACCCGCGCAGCGTGGCCAGGCCGCACGGCGAAACCGCGCGGCTGGCCGAGCCTTTCTGGTCTATCCGTGGATCCGTGGCTCCTTGGCTCGATACTCCGTTCGATGAAGCCCCTTGTGCGTCGCTTCGCGCCCCTTGTTCTGGTCATGCTGCTGGTCGGCTGTGCCGGCGACCGCGGCCCTGTGTCTGCGCCACCCAACCCGGCGGTGGTGCGCGCGCACATCGTTTCCCTGATGCCCGCCAGCGTGCCCGACCGCGCTGGTTGGGCAACCGACATCTATGCCGCGTTGGCGTCGCAGCAGATCGAGCCCAGCGGGTCCAACGTGTGCGCGGTGCTGGCGGTGGCGGCGCAGGAGTCGGGCTTCGCGGTCGACCCGTCCGTGCCGGGCATGGGGCGCATCGCCTGGGCCGAGATCGACCGTCGCGCCGAGCGCATCGGCGTGCCGCCAACGCTGGTGCACCTGGCGCTGCGGGTGCGCTCACGCAGCGGCCAAAGCTACGCCGAGCGCATCGACAACGCGAAAACCGAAGGCGACCTGAGCGACACCTTCGAAGATCTGCTCAACGCCGTGCCGTTGGGGGAGCGACTGTTCTCTGGCTACAACCCGGTGCGCACCGCGGGCCCGATGCAGGTTCGTGTCGACTTCGCCGAACGGCAGGTCAAGCACAAGCCTTACCCCTATCCGCTGGACGGTACGGTGCGGCAGGAAGTCTTCAGCCGACGCGGCGGTCTCTATTTCGGCATCGCTCACCTGCTGGACTACCCGGAAAACTACACGGCACCGATCTACCGCTTCGCAGACTACAACGCGGGGCGTTATGCGAGCCGCAACGCGGCCTTCCAGCATGCCGTCAGCACCGTCTCGGGCATTCCGCTGGTGGCCGATGGTGATCTGATTCGTTTCGACGGTGACCCGGGCCAACCCGGCGCGACCGAACTGGCTGTTCGCACGCTCGGTGAACGCATCGGCATGAGCGACAGCGCGATCCGCAGCGCGCTGCAGCAGGGCGACGGCATCGACTTCGACACCGGCCGGCTGGCCGAACGGGTCTTTCGACTGGCCGAGCAAATCGAAGGCAAGCCACTGCCGCGGGCGCGCATTCCCACGATCACGCTGCAAAGCCCGAAGATCACCCGCAAGCTCACCACCGAATGGTTCGCGCGCCGCGTGCAATCGCGTTACGAGCGTTGTATCGCGATGAACTGAGTGTTCGCTTCCGGTGCACGGTGTCGGTGACCAGTTGGCTGACAATCGACGCCACTCCCACTGC
>JALYUN010000336.1 GCA_030853725.1 Pseudomonadota bacterium
CTCGTCAACCTGCAGCCTTCGGGACTACACCTGATGGAGGACTTCTGCTACGCGGGTGGCCTGCCGGTGGTGATGAAGGCGATCGAGTCGGTGCTGCACCTGGACATCGTCACCGCCAATGGTCAGACCGTGCGGCAGAACATTGCAGACGCTGTCAACTACGACGAGCGCGTCATCAAGACCATGGCTGCACCCTTCAAGCCGAACGCCGGCATTGCGGTGTTGCGCGGCAACCTGGCGCCGCGCGGTGCCGTCATCAAACCGAGCGCGGCCACACCCGAACTGATGCAACACACCGGCCGCGCGGTGGTGTTCGAGGATAGCGACGACTTCCATGCCCGCATCGACGATGAGAGTCTGGATGTGGACGCGAGTTGTGTACTGGTGCTGAAGAACTGCGGCCCGAAGGGCTACCCCGGCATGGCCGAAGTCGGCAACATGCCGCTGCCGCCGAAGGTGCTGCGCACCGGCGTGACCGACATGGTGCGCATCAGCGACGCGCGCATGAGCGGCACCGCCTACGGCACCGTGGTGCTGCACACCGCCCCCGAAGCGGCAGCAGGCGGCACGCTGGCACTGGTGCACAACGGCGACCTGATCACGCTCGACGTCGCTGGGCGGCGGCTGCACCTGCATGTAGAAGACGATGAGTTGGAACGCCGCCGCA
The DNA here is from genome assembly GCA_030853725.1 of Pseudomonadota bacterium. GTDB lineage: Bacteria > Pseudomonadota > Gammaproteobacteria > Burkholderiales > Burkholderiaceae_C > Rubrivivax. The sequence goes on from JALYUN010000336.1 coordinate 668, forward strand.
GCACGTGGAAGGCACCGACACCGCGTTTGGACAGCGGCTACTGGAAGCTGTATACCGACCACGTGCTGCAGGCCGACGAAGGTGTCGATCTCGACTTCTTGCGCGGTCGGCGTGGGGCCTTCGTTCCCAAGGACAATCATTGAATGAAAGCGACATCCCCATGAACGGAAGACTCGCCGGCAAGACGGCACTCCTGACGGCCGCCGGCCAGGGCATCGGCCGCGCCGTGGCGCTGGCTTTCGTGCGCGAAGGGGCCACCGTAACGGCGACCGACCTCGACGACAAACTGCTGCAGTCGCTGCGCGAAGAGGCCGGTTGCAACGTGCAGCGGCTGGACGCCACTGACGCCGACGCGATCACCAAGGCCGCCGCTGCACACGGCCCGGTCGACATCCTCTTCAACGGCGCCGGTTTCGTTCACGCCAACACCGTGCTCGACTGCAGCGAAGCCGACTGGGACTTCGCCTTCAACCTGAACGTGCGTTCGCAGTTCCGCACCATCAAGGCCTTCCTGCCCGGCATGCTCCAGCGCAGTGGTGGCTCGATCATCAACATGGCTTCGGTGGCCGGCAGCATCAAGGCTGCGCAGAACCGATTCGTCTACGGCGCCACCAAGGCCGCTGTGATCGGGCTGACCAAGGCGGTCGCGGCCGACTACATCACCCAGGGCATTCGCTGCAATGCGATCTGCCCTGGCACCGTTGAATCGCCGTCGCTGCGCGACCGCATCAGCGCGGCGTCGAAAGCCACCGGCCAGTCGCTGTCGCAGGTCGAAGCCAGCTTCGTCGCGCGCCAGCCGATGGGCCGGCTCGGCCGCGCCGAAGAGATCGCCGCGCTGGCCGTCTACCTGGCCAGCGACGAGTCCCGCTTCACCACCGGCACCGCACAGGTGATCGATGGTGGCTGGTCGAACTAACTTCTCCTGTACACACATCCGAACATGAAACTCCTCAGACACGGCCCGAAGGGCCAGGAACGCCCCGCCCTGCTCGACGCCGATGGGCAAGTTCGCGACCTCTCCGGCGTGCTGCCCGACATCGCAGCGGCGACGCTCTCGCCGGCCGGCTTGAGCGCTTTGCGCAACCTTGATCCGAAGTCCTTGCCGGTGGTGGCGCAAGGCCGGCTGGGCGTCCCCTGGACCGGCATGAGCAAATTCATCGCCATCGGTCTGAACTACGCCGACCATGCGGCCGAATCCAACATGCCGATTCCGAAGGAGCCGATCGTCTTCATGAAGACGGTCGACTGCGCCGTGGGCGCGAACCACGCGGTGGTGCTGCCCAAGGAGTCGCTCAAGTCCGACTGGGAGGTCGAGCTCGGCATCGTCATTGGCAGCCGCGCGCGCTATGTCGATGAAGCAGACGCGCTGAAGCACGTCGCCGGGTACTGCGTCGTCAACGACGTGTCCGAACGCGAATACCAACTCGAACGCGGCAGCCAGTGGGACAAGGGCAAAGGCTGCGACACCTTCGGCCCGGTCGGGCCGTGGCTCGTCACCACCGACGAGGTCGGCGACGTGCAGAACCTGTCAATGTGGCTGGACGTGAATGGCAAGCGCATGCAGACTGGTAGCACCCGCACCATGATCTTCGGCGCGGCACAGATCGTCAGTTACCTGAGCCGCTTCATGACGCTGAACCCCGGCGATCTGATCACCACCGGCACCCCGCCGGGTGTGGGCATGGGCATGAAGCCGAGGCCCGTGTACCTGAAGCCGGGCGACGTGATGCGCTTGTCGATCGAGAAGCTCGGCGAGCAGCAGCAGGCCGTGCACGCCTGGGACCCGAAGTTGATCGACGACTGAATCCGCCGAGCACCGCGCCTGGCGGTCGGGTGGCGTCGGACGCGCAAGCCGAAGCAGCGCCATTGCCGCCGGGAGCCATCGCCTACCTGGCGCTGGCCGCATTCGGCAGCGGCATTTCGCTGCGGGTCAACGACGCCATGCTGCCGCGGTTGGCGACGGAATTCGGCGTTTCGCTCGGCAGTGCGTCGCAGGTGATCGGCTGGTTCGCCATTGCGTACGGGCTGTCGCAACTCTTTTTCGGTCCGATCGGCGACCGCTACGGCAAATACCGCGTGATCGCCTGGGCCACCCTGGCTTGCAGTCTCACCGCGCTGGCTTGTGCAGCCGCGCCGGACTTCGACGCGCTGCGCATCGCGCGCGTGGCGGCGGGCGCCACAGCGGCGGCGGTGATCCCGCTGTCGATGGCCTGGATCGGCGACGTGGTTCCCTATACCGGCCGCCAACCAGCGCTCGCGCGGTTCCTGATCGGCCAGATTCTGGGCCTGTCGGCGGGCGTCTGGCTGGGCGGCGTGGCAGCTGAGCATTTGTCATGGCGCGCGCCCTATATCGCGATTGCCGTGCTGTTTGCGGCCGTCGGCATGGCGCTGTTGGCAATGCAACGGCGCTTGCCGGCTCGCGCCCGCAGTGCACGCCGGACGCCGGGCGGTGTGATTTCCCGCACCATCGCTGAATTCGGCGGCGTGCTTGCATTGCCATGGGCGCGTGTCGTGCTGGCACTGGTATTTTTCGAAGGCATGGGTCTGTACGGCCCGTTCGCGTTCATCGCCACGCATGTGCACCGCGCCTTCGGCTTGTCGCTTTCAGCGGCCGGCGCGCTGACCATGGCTTACGGCGGTGGTGGCTTCGTGTTTGCTGTCGGCTCCCGACGGCTGGTAGCACGCCTCGGAGAATCCGGGCTGGTCGCCTGGGGTGGCGTGCTGATGACGCTGTCGTTGCTGACCGTCGCCTTCGCCCCGGCCTGGGGCTGGGCCTTGGGCGGTTGTTTCCTGTTGGGCCTGGGTTTTTACATGGTTCACAACACCTTGCAGGTCAACGCCACGCAAATGGCGCCCGCCCGCCGCGGTGCCGCGGTAGCGGCGTTCGCGTCGTGCTTCTTCCTCGGTCAATCGGTCGGCGTGGCGTCGGGCGGACTGTGGGTCGGCGCAATCGGTACGCGCGGCATCCTGGCCGTCGGCTCGGGCGTGGTTGCGCTGGTCGCCGCCGCCTTTGTCGCGTTGCGACGCGCGCGCCCTGACGAACCCGCCGTGCTGTCTTGATTCGACACCGCGCTGGGCGATCGCCCAACGCGCTCCTTCAGGCGCTGGCGCCTGACAATCGCGCTGTGAGAGCGGTGGCCAGTGCTTCAGCGGTTTCGATCCCGTCGACCGCAGCCGACATGATGCCGCCGGCGTAGCCCGCACCTTCGCCGGCCGGGTACAGACCGGCGACATTCAGGCTCTGGCGATCGACGCCCCGTGTGATGCGCAAGGGCGACGAGGTCCGCGTCTCGACACCAGTCAGCACCGCGTCGGGCATCGCAAAATCCTTGATCTGGCGCTCGAAAGCCGGCAGCGCTTCACGGATCGCGTCGAGCGCATACCCCGGCAGACTGGGCCGCTCGGCATCGGCCAGGTCGGTGGCAAGGACGCCCGGAGTATACGAAGGCAGCACGCTGCCGAAAGCGCTGGAGCGCTGGCGTTTGACGAAGTCGCCCAGCAACTGCCCGGGTGCGACATAGCCACCCCCGCCCAGCTCGAAAGCGCGCGACTCCCAGTGACGCTGGAAGGCGATGCCGTCCAGCGGATCGACCGCGCCGGTGCCCTCGCCCTGCCGGTAGTCTTCGGGTGTGATGCCGACGACGATGCCGGCATTGGCATTGCGCTCGTTGCGCGAATACTGGCTCATGCCATTGGTCACCACGCGTTCGGGCTCCGACGTGGCCGCCACCACCGTGCCGCCCGGGCACATGCAGAAGCTGTAGACCGAACGCCCGTTACGCGCGTGGTGCACCAGCTTGTAGTCGGCCGCGCCGAGGATCGGATGCCCGGCTGCCGGACCGAAGCGGGCACGGTCGACCACGCCTTGCGGATGCTCGACGCGAAAGCCGATCGAGAACGGCTTGGCCTGCATCGACACGCCCCGTGCGTGCAGCATCGCGAACGTGTCTCGTGCGCTGTGGCCCAGGGCGAGCACCACATGGTCGCTGCGCAACTGCTCGCCAGAGGCCAGCAACAGGCCGCGCACTTGACGATGGTCTGGTTCCCCCTCGATCTGCAGATCGACCATTTGCTGGTCGAAGCGAACCTCGCCACCCAGTGCGGTGATCTCGGCACGCATGCGTTCGATAACGCCCACCAGTCGGAAGGTGCCGATGTGCGGCTTGCTGACGTAGAGAATTTCTGCAGGCGCACCGGCCTTGACGAACTCCGCCAGCACCTTGCGGGTCAGGTGCCGCGGATCGCTGATCTGACTCCAGAGTTTGCCGTCGGAGAACGTGCCGGCACCGCCCTCACCGAACTGCACATTCGACTCGGGCTTCAAGACGCCCTTGCGCCACAAGCCCCAGGTGTCCTGCGTGCGCTGGCGCACCGCGGGGCCGCGTTCCAGCACAATCGGCGCCAGCCCCATCTGCGCCAACACCAGCGCCGCGAACAAGCCGCAGGGCCCGAAGCCGACAACGACCGGACGCAAGCGGCCCGAAGCGGCGAAGTCGACCGGCGCGTGCGCCACGAGCCGGTAGGTCGTGTCGGGGGCGGGTCGCAGATGCGGGTCGCCGACCAGGCGGGCCAGCACCTCGGCTTCGTCACGAAGCTCGCAATCGACGGTGTAGATCAGCAACACCGCCGACTTGCGCCGGGCGTCGTGCGCGCGGCGAAAAACGGTGAAAGCAATCAGCCGCTCATCGGTGATGTTCAGCCGCTGCAGCACCGCAGCGCGCAACGCGCCGGGCTCATAGTCCAGCGGCAACCGCAGTTCGGTCAGCCGCAGCATGGGCCGCGGGCATCAGGCACCTACGGAAGCTTGCGCCACGCACCAGACTTGACGCCCGGCGGCATGATCAAGCCGAAGACGCGGAACCGGCTTTGCCGGGCCGCAGGCGTGCACCGCCCACGGGGGGTAGCGAGCAAAGCGAGCTTGGGGGCCACATTCATCCGCCGCTCTTCGGTCGCTTTCCGGGGTTCTTCTTGCTGCGCGTGTGCGAACCGCGTTCCAGGCTGGTTTTCTGGCCGCGCACGGTGGTGACGGTGACACCGGTCGGCGCGGGCGGGCGCGGCGTGGCGCGGCGGTCGGCTTCGGTTTGGATCTTGTTGCCCATGATGGTCTGGCTCCGGAGTTTCTGAACGAAACCCAGCATTAGGCCACAGACACCTCCCCTCAAACCAAACGCGTGCTCAGGAATTGGACTCGAAGGTGTTGCACTGGTTGACGGTTCCGGATTCGAAGCCACGCTTGAACCAGCCCACCCGCTGCTGGCTGCTGCCGTGCGTGAAGCTCTCGGGGCGCACCACGCCGCGCGACTGGCGCTGCAACGTGTCGTCGCCGATGTGCGAAGCCGCGTTGACGGCTTGTTCGATGTCGCCCTGCTCCAGCCAGCCCTTGGCCTGCTGCGACTTGTTGGCCCAGACGCCAGCCAGGCAGTCGGCCTGCAGTTCCACCCGTACCGACAAGGCGTTGGCCTGCGTCTGCGACAGCCGCTCTCGCATGCCGTCGACTTTGGCCGTGATGCCCATCAAGTTCTGCACGTGGTGCCCGATCTCGTGCGCCACCACATAGGCCTGCGCGAATTGCCCGGGAGCACCGAGCTGGCGGCTGAGCGTGTCGAAGAAGTCGAGGTCGATGTAGACCTTCTGGTCACCGGGGCAGTAGAAAGGCCCCATCGCGCTTTGGCCGGTGCCGCACGCGGTAGCCGTTGCGCCGCGAAACATCACGAGTGTCGGTTCGACATACTTGCCGCCAGCCGCTTTGAAGACCCCGGTCCAGACATCTTCGGTGCTGGCGAGCACGGTGCGCACGAAGCGCGTTTCGGAGTCCTTGGCCGGTGGCTGATTCGACGGCGCCGATTGCGAAACCGGTGCGCTGCCACCATCGCCCGAGAGCATGCCCAACACCGTCAGCGGGTTGACGCCGAAGACCCAGCCGGCCACCAGCGCGACCGCGATCGTGCCAATGCCGATGCTGCGCCCACCGATGCCGAAGCCGCCGCCGCCGCCACCGCCACTGTCGCGCCGGTCCTCGACGTTGCTGCTCTCGCGATTGCCTTCCCACTTCATCTCGTCACCTCGCTGGAATCTCTGTTTGCCGGCGGCTCAGGTCTTGGGCAGGGTCACACCCTTTTGCCCCTGGTACTTGCCGCCACGGTCTTTGTAGCTGGTCTCGCAGACTTCGTCACTCTCGAAAAAGATCACCTGCGCGCAGCCTTCACCAGCGTAGATCTTGGCCGGCAGCGGCGTGGTGTTGCTGAACTCCAGCGTCACATAGCCTTCCCATTCCGGCTCGAAAGGCGTCACGTTGACGATGATGCCGCAGCGCGCGTAGGTGCTCTTGCCCAGGCAGATGGTCAGCACGTTGCGAGGAATGCGGAAATATTCCAGCGTGCGTGCCAGCGCAAAACTGTTGGGCGGAATGATGCAAACGTCGCGGTAGATATCGACGAAGCTGTTCTCGTCGAAGTTTTTCGGGTCGACGACCGTGCTGTGGATGTTGGTAAAAACCTTGAACTCCGGCGCGCAGCGAATGTCATAGCCATAGCTGCTGGTGCCGTAGCTGACGATGCGCTCTCCGGTGGGCGATTCGCGCACCTGCCCCGGCTCGAAGGGTTCGATCATGCCGTGCTGCTCGCACATGCGGCGAATCCAGCGGTCGCTCTTGATGGTCATCTGGGGCCCGGTTTCGTGGTCGTGCAGACGATCTGCTTGCTGCAGATTCTAGAAGCCGGCGCTAGACTGCCCGCCAAGGAGATTCGAACATGAAGTCACCGCTGCGCCCGGCCACCGATCTGCTGAAGCAATACGCCGAATACCACCGCGACCCGCGCAACATCGCCACCCACTTCATCGGCGTGCCGATGATCGTGTTTGCGGTCGGCGTCTTGCTGGCACGTGCGGGCATCGAAATAGGTGGTGTCGGCCTGACCGCAGCCTGGCTGCTGTTCGGTCTGGCCGCGGCTTGGTACCTGACGCGCGGGCAGTTGGCTCTGGGTGCGGCCACCACGCTGGGCGTCGGCGTCCTGATCGCGTTGTCGCACACGGTGGCCGGCGGCAGCGTGGTGCATTGGTTAGGCTGGGGCCTGGGGTTCTTCGCGGTCGGCTGGACCCTGCAGTTCATCGGCCATTACTACGAAGGCCGCAAGCCGGCCTTTGCCGATGACTTGATCGGCCTGCTGGTGGGGCCGATGTTCGTGATGTTCGAGGCACTGGCGGCGCTGGGCCTGTTCCGCGCGCTCAGCGCCGAAATCGAAGGCCACGCCGGGCCCACGCGGCTGCGCGACTTGGCGCAACCGTTGAACGCGCGCTGACGTCAAAGCGCAGTCGACTGAGGCTCGAGGCCCGACGACTGCAGCTCGTTGTCAACGCGCGGCGTTCGGAAAGAAGAGTTGCTGGCCGTCGATCTTGTAGCCGTCAATCGCATCCTGCCCGTCCTTTGAAGTGATCCAGTCGGCGAAGGCCTGCGCCTGCTCGACCTTCACGCCCGGGTGCTTGGCCGGGTCGATCACCATCACGCCGTACTGGTTGAACAGCGACTTGTCGCCTTCGACCAATATCTTCAAGTCGCCGCGATTCTTGAACGACAGCCAGGTGCCACGGTCGGTCAACACATAGCCCTCGGTGGACGAGCCCTGGTTCAGCGCCTGACCCATGCCACAGCCGCATTCGCGGTAGCCGGCCGGCTTGTTCGCAGCGATGTCGATGTCGGCCTTCTTCCACAGCCGCAGTTCAGCCGCGTTGGTGCCGCTGCGGTCGCCGCGCGAGATGAACGGTGAACCCGACGCTGCCAGCTTCTTCAGCGCTACCGCGATGTCTTTGCCGGCAACATGTGCCGGGTCCGACGCCGGCCCCACCAGCACGAAGTCGTTGTACATCACGTCCTTGCGGTCCTTGGCGTGGCCTTCGCCGAGGAACTTCTCTTCGGCCGTCTTGTTGTGGACGAAAACGATGTCGGCGTCGCCGCGACGGCCGATGTCCAGCGCCTGCCCGGTGCCGACCGCGATCACACGCACGTCGATGCCGCTGACCTTCTTGAAGATCGGCAGCAGGTAGCCGAACAGGCCCGACTGTTCGGTGGACGTGGTGGAGGCCATGGTGATGAAGGGCGCTTCGGCCTGGGTTTGCGCCACAGCCACGTTGCACAGGCCGAGTGCCCCACCGGCCAGCAGTGCCCACAGAGCCGTTCGCTTGCGAATCAATGTGGTCATATCCATGGAAGTTCACCTTTTAAGAATTGGGCCGCCGCCGGTGGCAAGGGCCCGTTGAAAAATTGCTCGACCGGCAGGTCGGCCACGATGCGGCCGGCGTCCAGGCAGATCACCCTCGTCGCCAGACGCTTGGCCTGGCCCAGGTTGTGGGTGCTCATCACGATCGTGACGCCGGCGGCCGCAATCTGCTCGATCAGTTCTTCGACCTCACGCTTGGCGTTCGGGTCCAGGCTGGCGGTGGGCTCGTCCAGATAGAGCACTTGCGGCCGCAGCGCCCAGGCGCGCGCCAGCGCCAGCCGTTGCTGCTGGCCACCGGAGAGCTCGCGGGCCGAGCGCCCGGCTTGCTTGGCCAGGCCCACCCGCTCCAGCGCCTCGGCACAGCGCGGGCCGCGCTCTGCACGCGGCACGCCCTGTAACCAGAGCCCCAGCCAGACATTGAACCGCGCCGACAGGCTCAGAAAGAAAGGCCGCTGGAACACCATCGCTGCGCACAGGCTGTGCTGATGTGCGACGCGCGTGCCCAAACATGGAAGCACGCCGTGCAACAAGCGCAGCAACGTGGTCTTGCCGGAACCATTGGGACCGACCAGCACCAGCCGCTCACCCCGATGCAGGCGAAGGTCGACCGACTGCAGCGCCGTCACCGGGCCGAAGTCGACGCGGGCGTCCTGCAGGCTCAGCAACATTGCAGTCACTGGAGCCCCCTCGTGCTGCGCACGTCTGAAATCGTCCTTGGGACAGCCCGGTGGGCTCTCGGCGGCGCTGGGGGTCTTCAAGCCATGCCCGCCGCCAGCGGGCGCGCCGAGCCGCGCCACTGAGAGGCTGCGATCAGCAGGTTGATGGCACCGACGATCGACAGCAACACCAGGCCCAAGGCCAGCGCCAACGGCAGGTCGCCCTTGCTGGTCTCGAGCGCGATCGCGGTCGTCATCACCCGCGTCACGCCGTCGATGTTGCCGCCGACGATCATGACTGCGCCGACCTCGGCTATGGCACGGCCGAAGGCGGTCAAGCCGATCGTCAGCACGGCGAAACGCTGGTGCAGCAGCATCAGCAGCGCCGCCAGCAACGGCCCCGCGCCCAGCGACTGCAGCTGGTCACCGCCTTCGCGCAAGGCGTCGATCACCACCCGCCGCGCCAGTGCCGCGATCAAGGGCACGATCAGGATGCACTGCGCCACCACCATCGCCGGCGGTGTGAACAGAATGCCGAAGCTGCCGAGCGGGCCTGCGCGCGAGAACAACAGGTACACCACCAACCCCACCACCACCGCCGGCAGCGCCAGCAGGGTGTTCAGCAACCACACCACCACGGCCTGGCCCGGAAACCGCACCGCGGCCAGCCAGGCTCCGAACGACAAACCGACGATCAAACCCAACACACAAGCCGTGGCGCTGACCCGCAGCGACAGGGCGACGATCTGCCACAAAGCCGCGTCGGCGTGGCGGATCAGGTCGAACGCGACGAAGAGGCTTTGTGAGATGGATTCCATGCAGTCCGCGGTGAACCCCGAATTCTCGCGGGTGGTCTGCGCGCTGGCGATATGAACGCCGTTGCATAGCAGTGCTAACGGCCGATTCGGAACGACCGAGCGCCCTGGTCCGCTACAGGCCAGCGTCCGCGGGCTGACGGGCGTCCTGCACGGCCCGGGCAGAATGATTGCAATCCCTCCCACCCGTCCCGCTTACCAAGGAACTTGTTCATGTCGACGCTCGGCCCCTCGCCCCTGGCTGCCGGCGAGCATCAACTCGCAGTCAGCGAAGCGCGCGCCGCCATAGCCGCGCGCTTGCGTCCACCGACCAAGATGCAAAGCGTGCCGCTGCTGCAGGCACTCGGCCGGGTACTGGCGGCCGACGTGGTCTCGCCGATCGACGTACCGGCCCACGACAACTCGGCGATGGACGGCTACGCCTTCGACGGGTTGGCGCTGGAAGCCGACGCACCGACGCTGCTGGATTCCGTGGGCATCGTCTACGCCGGCGCGCCTTTCACCGGTCCGATTGGGCGTGGCCAATGCGTGCGCATCATGAGCGGCGCGGTCATGCCCGAAGGACTCGACACCGTGGTACCGCATGAGCTGTGCGACGTTGTGGACGACGTGCAAGGCGAGACAGGGCACGAGAAAATTCGCATCGCCCCCGGAACGCTGCGCCCTGGTGACAACCGTCGCCACCGCGGCGAAGACCTGTCGCGCGGCAAGCCGGCCCTGTTGCGCGGGCGGCGGCTGCGGCCAGCCGATCTCGGTCTGCTGGCCTCGCTCGGCATCGATCGCGTGACGGTCTTCCGCCCGCTGCGCGTGGCGCTGTTCTCCACCGGCGACGAATTGCGCACGCTCGGCCAGCCGCTGGACGCCGGCTGCGTCTACGACAGCAACCGCTACAGCCTGATGGCTGCGCTACAGCGGCTTGCGGTCGAAGTCGTCGACCTTGGCCTGGTGGCCGACGACCCGGTCGCACTGCGCGCGACGCTGTCGCAGGCCTTGACACAAGCCGACGTGGTGCTGACCAGCGGCGGCGTCAGCATGGGCGACGCCGACCACACCCGCGACGTGTTGGCGCAGGTCGGTGAGGTGGCGTTCTGGAAGGTGGCCATGCGGCCGGGGCGGCCTTTCGCTTTCGGACCCCTCGCGCGCCCCGGTGCGGACGGCCCTGCCTGGCTGTTCGCGCTGCCCGGCAACCCGGTCGCGGCGCTGGTGACGTTCTACGCGCTAGTGCGTGACGCCTTGCTCACCCTGGCCGGAGCGGCGCCGGAGCCGGTGCCGCTGCTGCAGGCCCGCTGTGCACAGGCCATCCGCAAACGACCGGGCCGCACCGAGTTTCAGCGCGGCGTGGTCGAGCCGGACCTGAAGGGCGGCTGGCAGGCGCGGCTGACAGGCTCACAGGGCGCAGGCGTGCTGCGCAGCATGAGCGAAGCCAATGCGTTGATCGTGCTGGGCCACGACCAGGGGTCGGTCGCGCAGGGCGATTGGGTCGATGTCTGGCTGTTCGAGGGGATCGGCTGATCCCGCCTTCGATCTAGCCGGCCACGACGCGGACCGCAGTGCGTTGAACTTCCGGCTCGGCGTCGAAGCGGTCGGCGCCGGTGTAGCACAGGAAGTGCCGGTTGGCGGCTCGGCCGAACAAGGTCATGCCCAACTGCGTGGCCAGCTCGAAGCCCATCGCCGTGACGCCGTTGCGCGAAACGATGATCGGCACGCCCAGGCCGGCGGCCTTCATCACCATCTCGCTCGTCAGCCGGCCCGTGGTGTAGAAAGCCTTGTCGGCCCCGGCTACGCCGTGCATTGCCATCCAGCCGGCAATGGTGTCGATCGCGTTGTGACGGCCCACGTCTTCGACGAACACCAGCATCTCGGCCCCGCAGAACAACGCGCAGCCATGCACCGACCCGGCCTTGCGGTGAATGCTGTCGCGCTGGCGCATGGTCTCCAGCATGCGCGTCAAGGTCGACTGGCGGATGCGCGCCGTGGCCGCGTCGGGCAACTGCATGGCGCTGACCTGCGAAAGCACGTCGCCGAACACCGTGCCCTGGCCACAACCGGTGGTGACGACGCGGCGAGCGGTGCGGGCTTCGATGTCGGGCAGGCCGGCATGGGTGCGCACAGCGGCCGCTTCCACGTCCCAGTCGACCGTCACGGATTCGATGTCCTGCACCTGCTCCACCAGTCGCTGGTTGCGCAGGTAGCCGATTACCAGCAACTCGGGGCTGGCGCCGAGCGTCATCAATGTGACCAGTTCCCGTTTGTCCACGTAAACCGTCAATGGCCGCTCGGCGGGAAGGTAGATCTGCCGTTGCTGGCCGTATTCGTCGACCACGTCGATCTGCCGCAACAACGCCACGGTGGCAGCACTCAGGCGGGGCGCGCCAGGAACGACCGCCACTGAAAGCGGCACCTCGAAGGCGGCGGGAGAAACGGTCGAGGACGCAGTCATCGCAGCATCATGCGCGCCAGCGCCCGAAATTTCAGCGACCGCTGTCAATGCGCAGCTTCATCGACCCGACCCGGCCGACCGGTCTGCGATTCAAAAAGCTCTACTTTGGGCCCGCCTTTTGATCGGCTCCGGTCTGCTTGCTGCTGGGAGGTCCCACCGCTGTCGCGGCTGGAGAATGTGCGCCCGAAGCCTCCAGCGGCGGTGCGGTGCTCGGCTCCGCGTAGACAAAGGAACCCGGGTCGGTACAGGGTGGCGTGCTCGCGGCGGCAGATGCCGCGGCGCCGGCACTGGCCGCGGCGCTCGCGCGGTAGGTGGCGGCGATGCGGTTCTGCACCTGGCAGAGCTCGTACGCCCCGACCTTGCCGGTCCAGGCGGTTTTGGCGGCGCCTTCGGCGGCTTTGGCTTTGGCCTCGTCCACCATCGGTGGCAGCTTGGCGAAGGCACTGACGCAGGACGCCAAAGCCAGCAACGAAACGGTCAGCAGCGGAATGGGTTTCATGGCGGGTCTGGGAAGTGATCAACGTGAGCGCGGGCCGGTGGGCGCGAGCGACGGGTCCAGCGGGTGGGTGGGCGAACGGGCAGGCGGGCTCGAGCGCTGCGCCGGCACCCGGCCGGCGGCCACGTCTTCGGCCCACAGGTCGTGGTGGGCACGCGCCCAGTTCTCGTCGACATAGCCGGTGCGCATGGCTTTGTAAGCGCCCTTCATGCCGATCGTGCCGAGATAGATGTGGCCGATGAACATGCCCATCATCAGCACCGCGGCGGTGTTGTGCACCATGTGAGCGATCTGCATGTCACCGCGCGTATAGGTCATGCCAGGAATCAGTTGATCCATCACCAGACCCGAGCCGATGACGATGAACCCCAGCAACAGCACACCGAACCAGAACACCAGCTTTTCACCGGCATTGAAACGTCCGGCCGGTACGTGAGCGTGGTTGACGAGACCGCCGCCGCGCTTGACCCAGACCGTGTCGGCGCGGTTCCAGAAGTTGTCCTTGAAGAAAGTCAGCAGCACGACCAGCAGCGACACCACGAACAACGGCCCGGCGAAGTTGTGCAACGTCTTGAGCAACCAGGTCAACCAGCCGAAAAGCGTGAACCCGATGATCGGTAGCAAGAAGAACTTGCCGAAGGCCATCACGATGCCCGAGACCGCCAACACCACGAACGCGATCGCATTGGCCCAATGCGCTGCGCGTTCAAAGGGGGTGAAGCGTTCGATCAGTCGGCCGCCATCGGGCACGCGCTTGCCGATCGGCCCACGGGTCAGGTAGAGGATCGCGAAGCCGAGCACGACGATGATGAGCACGGCGCTGCCGTAGGGAATCAGCCAGTCGTTGCGCACCTGGCGCCAGGCTTCGCCGGCGGTGGTGAATTGCGATCCGGGGTACTGCACGAAGCGCTGCACCAGCACGCCCTTCTCTTCGCCCGGCAAGTTGACCAAGCCGGGTTCGTTGCCGGAATTGCGTACCGCCCGCCACATCGGCGCGTTGTTGCCGGGCTGGCTCTTCGCGCGTTCGGCGTTCGTGCCGTTCGGGTCGGGCAACGCAGGGGC
>JALYUN010000013.1 GCA_030853725.1 Pseudomonadota bacterium
TGACGGTGCCCAGCGGCTCGCGCAACTGCGCCGCCACCTCGGCATGGGAAAGGCCGTCGAAGAACGCCAGTGCCACGCTCTGGCGCTGGGCCGGCGTCAGGCCCTGCATGCATTCGGCCAGCTCGCGGCGGTCGCTGGCGCGGCCCAACAGGTCGAGCGGGCCCGGCTGATCGTCGGCTATGGCTTCGTGCGGGTCGGGCCGCTCGTCGTCGTCGGACCGCGTCAGGCTCTGCGTCCGCGGCTGGCTGCCAGCCCGGCGCAGGCTGTCGATGGCCCGGTTGCGCGCGATGTGGGTCAGCCAGGTCAGCGGTTGGCTGCGCCCGGCATCGAAGCCCGAAGCCGCCTTCCACACCGAAACGTAGATGTCCTGCAGCAGGTCTTCTGCCTGAGCCCGGTCGCGCTGGATGCGCAGCACCACGGCGAACAGGTGCCCACTGGTGCGTTGGTACAGCAGGGTGAAAGCGCTGCGGTCGCCGAGCCCGGCGCGCGCCAGCAGCTGCGCCAGTTCGACACTGCGCTCAGGCCAGTTCTGTGGCGAGACTTGAGTCATGTGTGGGTCCCTACAATCGCTGCGAGCCGGCCGGCATGTTTCGGGGCGATGCCCAGTGCCGGCAGCGCGCACCAGCGGCGCATTTTGGTCAAGCCTCGCCAGAGAAGCCATCCGCGCATGCCCTAAAGAACCGCGGGCGGTGCGCCGGTTGCGCCGCAGTTGCAAGGGAATTGCATGAAGTACCTTCGAGCATCCGCTACTTGCCGTGCGCTCTACAGCGCTGCGCTGCTGAGCATCACCGCCATACCGGCACACGCGATCGTCGGCGGCACCGCCACCGAATCTTTCGCCGCGGTTGGCGCCGGCGTGCAGTTGACGCCCGACTGGGTGCTGGCGGCGGCGCACCTGGGTTGGGCACCCGGTCTGGTGTATGACAACGGCTACGGGCCACGCACGGTGGCGGCGGCGTACTACGCACCCGGCTCCGACGGCGTGCTGGCCAACGACCTGAGCCTGTTGCGACTGGTGCCGCTGACCGATCCGGCGGGCGGCGCGAGCGCACCGCTGCTGCCCGTCAGCTCGCTGTTCGTACCGTATGGCAGCTTCGCCGCGCAGGCCACGACGATCACCAGCGCCAACCCGAACATCTACCCGGCGCGCGGCTTTGCCTATTCGACGGTCGACGAATCGCTGCAGAGCGCTGAGCCCGACGGCGGCGGTGGTCTCGTCACCGTCAACTGGCTGCTGAGCCATGACACCCGTACCTATGTGGAAAGCGGTGACAGCGGCGGTGCCCTGTTCGCCGGGCACGTCATCGACAGCGGCCTGTTGCTGGGCATCACGTCGGCGCAGATCCAGGACGACGCCGGCGGCCCCATCGGTTCCACCTTCGTGCAACCGGCTGCTTACCGCGACTGGATCGACGCCACATTGCTGGCCGACACCGCCGACAGCCAGGCGATTCTGTGGCAGGCCCCGGCACCGGTGCCTGAACCCGACAGTGCCTGGCTTGCGCTCGGAGGGCTGCCGCTGCTGGCGGCTGCGCTGCGGCGAAAGCGCCGCCGAGCCCGCCTGCGGGAACACGCCAGCGTGTGAGTCGCGCTGGCCCCGCGCTGCCTCTACCGGCCCACCGGAACCTGTCGCAGGGCGGTCTGCAAGCGCCGTCGACAGATCGGGCACTGGATCAACCGCAAGGTCCGCCGCAGCACACGCCGCCAGACCTGTCGGACTACCGCGCACCGTGGTGGCTGCCGGGCGGCAACCTGCAGACGCTCTGGGCAGCGACATTGTCACAGCGCCTTCGCGGCGCGCCACTGCAATGGCAACGTGAACGATGGGACACACCCGACGGCGACTTCATCGACGTCGATCATTTGCCGGCACCGTCTGCCGCCGATGCAGCCGCCCCGCGCCACTTGGTGCTGTTCCACGGCCTGGAGGGCAGCAGCGCCAGCGCCTACGCCAGCGCCTATGCCAGCCACTGCCGCGAACGCGGCTGGTCGATTTCGGTGCCGCACTTTCGCGGCTGTTCGGGTGAACTCAACCTGGCCCCGCGGGCCTACCACTCGGGTGACTTCGAGGAAATCGGCTGGATCCTGGCGCGCCACCGGCAGGCCAGTGCGCTGCCGCTGCTGGCCGTGGGCATCTCGCTCGGCGGCAACGCGCTGCTGCGCTGGGCCGAAGAAGCCGGTGCGAGCGCGGCTGCCACCACTGGCGCCGTAGCTGCGGTGTGTGCGCCGGTCGACCTGGCAGCCTCGGGTGCCGCCATCGACAGCGGCTTCAACGCGGCGGTCTACGCGCGCATGTTTCTGTCCAGCATGAAGCCCCGCGCGCTTGCCAAGTGGCAGCAATACCCCGGGCTGTTCGACCGCGACCGGCTCGCCGCCGCGCGTACGCTGCACGACTTCGACGATGTCTTCACGGCACCGTTGCACGGCTATCGCAACACCGAGGATTACTGGCGCCGCGCTTCGGCCAAACCCCATCTGCAACGGCTGCGGATTCCGACGCTGCTGCTGCATGCGCGCAACGACCCGTTCGTGCCGGCCGCGTCGCTGCCCTGCCAGGGCGACATCAACGGCTTCGTCACGCTGGCACAGTCGGCCGAAGGCGGGCATGTGGGCTTCCCGCACGGTGCACCGCCCGGCGATGTGCTGCAGGTGCCGGCCGCTGTCCTGCAATGGCTGGCCGCGCACGGCTGAGGTCCGGCGGGCGCTTGGACCGACCGGTGTAACTTTCGCCCCATGGATGACATCGTCGAAGCGGCGCTGCGCAAGTGGCCCAACGTACCCCACTGCTACGGCTGGCTGGCGCTCGACGCGCGCGGCAACTGGTTCATGCGCGACGCCCGCATGCAGGCCGCCGGCCGATTCCCGCAGCAAAAGGGCAGCCGCATCGAGCACCGCAAACTGCTCGAGTTCATCGAACGCAACTACACCTGCGACGCCGGCGGCAAGTGGTACTTCCAGAACGGCCCGCAGCGGGTCTATGTGCAACTGGAAGCGGCGCCGTGGGTCTGGCGTGTGGATTCGGCGCCCGACTTCGCGCTGCACAGCCACACCGGCCAGCGCGCCACAGCCCGCAGCGCCTGGCTCGACGAGCACGGGCGTCTGTTCATCGACAGCGACATCGGGTTCGGCATCGTCCACACGCTGGACATGCTGGCAGCGGCCGAGGCCGTGGAAGCCGGCGTCTGGCAACCCGCCGATACCGAGTTCACGCGCATGCCGGCGCGGTTCGGCTTCGTGCTCGACCCCGAAGCGCCCCCCGTCTGAGGTGGCGCAGCGCTCAGACCCTGCGCCTGGGTCGAGCGGGTAGAAAAGATCGAAATTGATCGAGGGCCGCGGATTCACCCCGATTCATACGCGGGTATGTCCGGAATGGATGCGGACGGGTCCGTGGCGCGCTTCGGGTGAGGTCCGTTCGGCCTGCTCTTTCGGTGTATCAGTTCGGTGTGCTGGCCGCCGCCGACGCAGTCGCCGCACTGGCGCCGGGATCGGCGCCGCTGGCCGCTTCGGCTGCGGGCTGTGGCACCGGGAAGTTGGCGCCGCCGTGGTTGGCCATGTAGACCACCGCACGGCCGACCTCCAGGTCGCTGTAGTCACCGCCACCTTGCGGGCCCATCGCGCCCTTGCCTTTGAGCGCGGTGTGCCACAGCGTGTCGTAGCCCTGCGTGATGCGCGGCCCCCACGCGGCGGCGTCGCCGAATTTCGGCGCGCCTGCCACCCCGTTGGCATGGCAGGCAGAGCACTGCCCCTTGAAGACTTCTTCGCCGGTGTGCAGGACTTGCGGCGCCGAGGCGTCACGTACCTCTACATGGCCTACCGGCTGCAGCCGTTCAGCCACCGACTGCGCCGCGAGCAGGTCGCTGCCGGGACTGGTGCGAGAGCCGAAATCGACGAAGCTGACCAGCAAGACGATGATCACGATCGGAATCAGGAACGACGCCACGATCGTCACAATCAGTTGCTTCGGGGTCCTGATGGGGCCTTCGTGGGCCTCTTCGGCGTGCATCGCCTCGTCCTGGCGGGTCGGACCTTCGCCGGGGGCAACGTGGGGCTGGGCTTGGATGGGCTTGTCACTCATGGCGCGGGCTCGCACTCGTTGAATCTTGCGGATGGATTGTGGCCAGCCGGCCTCGAAGATGCAGCTGGCAACCGGACTGCGCCCGGCGTGCATCCAGGGCGGCAAAAAACGTCCGATTATAGAGGGGTGCTGCCCTGCCTACAGGGCGTGGCGCCCGGCGGCCGCAAGCCGGCGCTAGAATCGAAGGCTGTACCGCGCGACCGTGGTGAAGTGGATATCATGCGGCCCTCCGAAGGCCACGTCGCAAGTTCGATTCTTGCCGGTCGCACCAGCCGCAGTTTGAGCACCGCTCCTGCCCTGTTCGGCGCACTCTGTTTGGTGGCTCTGCAACGCCACCGCTGAAATCGCACCCCCGGCCTTTCGCGCCGCCTCCGATTCGGACCGACCAACTGCAGAACAGCCGCGCCGAGCCGCCACTGTTCTGCGCATGCCGGCACCTGGGTCCAACCCACACTCGTTTCCCGACGCCCTGCTCCTTGTGGGCTCGCGCGTCCGTGCCCCTTCAACCCGAGTGCTGTCGATGGCCTGGTTCTTCAAAGTGCGCCGCAACGCCGCCGCCTTGCCGTTGTTGGTGTTCGTGCTCGGCGCGCTGGTTGCGGCTGTCAGTGCCTTGTGGATGGGTCACCAGGTCGAGCGCAATGCCGTGGCGGCGTTCGAACGCCGTGTCGGCCACATCGATGCCGACATCCGGCAGCGCTTGTCGCTGGCGGTCTATGGACTGAACGGCGCCAAGGGTGTGCTCGCGAGCCACGGGCCCTTCACCCGCCAAAGCTTTGCGGCCTACGTAGCCGCAAGCGACTTGCCGCGCGAGTTTCCGGGGGTCCAGGGTTTCGGCTACATCGCACGGGTGCCGGCGTCGGCACTGGAGTCCTTCGAACGCAGCGCCCGCGCTGACGACGACCCGGCGTTCAGCATTCGCGCTTACCCGGCAGCCGCCACCGGCGAGCCCGCCACGGACAGCGATCATTTCGTGATTCGCCGTGTCGAGCCCGTTTCGGAAAACCCCGGGGCGCTCGGGCTCGACTTGAGCGCCGAGCCCCGAAGGCGCCAGGGCATCGAGCGCGCAATCGAAACCGGCTTGCCCGCACTTTCGGCGCCCGTCATACTGGTGCAGGCCGCGGGCCGCGGCCCCGGATTTCTGCTGTTCGTGCCGGTATTCCGACCGGGATCGCACCCGACAACGGCGGCCGAACGCCGTGCCGCACTGCAAGGCGTGCTGTTCGCACCGCTGGTGGCAGCCGAGGTGCTGGACGGTGTGCCCGCCAGCTCGGCGCAGGGCTTCGGATTCAGTTTGGGTCTGCCCGATGCGGCCGGGCAACCCGGTCAGTTGATTTACCGCCACGGCACGGTCGACGGCTCCGAATCCGCTGCCGCAACAGGTCGCTACCGTTCTGCGCGTGCGATTGCCCTGCCGGGCTACGAAGGGCTGTTGACGGTGCGCAGCAACCCCGCTTTCGATGCCGAGTACTCGAAGGTACCGGCCTGGCTCACGCTGCTGGGCGGCCTCTTCACCAGCGCCTTTTTGGCCGCTTTGGTGCGCTTGCAAGGCAGCGCCCAGCGCCGCGCCGAGACTATCGCCGAGCGCATGACGGGCGAGCTGGCACGGCTGGCGGTGGTGGCCGAGCGCACCCACAACGCCGTCGTCATCACCGACCGCGCTCTGCGCATCACCTGGGTCAACGAAGGCTTCACGCGGCTGTACGGCCACACGCTGGCGCAGGCGCTCGGCCAGACACCGAGTGCGCTGCTGGGCACGCCCCACAGTAACCCGGCATCGATCGACTTGCTGGCCGCCGCCGCCGCCGCGGGCACCGGCTGCCGGGTCGAGGTCGTCAACCGCACGCGCGACGACCGCTTGATCTGGCTCGACATCGACGTCCAACCGACGCTCGACAACACGGGCAACGTGCTCGGCTTCGTCGAGATCGCCAGCGACATCACCCAACGCCGCGAAGCCGAACGACAGGCCGCGGCGCTGCTGCGTGAAAACCAGGCGCTGCTAGGCACGATCCGCGCCCACACCATCGTCTCCATGAGCGACGCCGCCGGCACGATCGTCGAGGTCAATGACGCTTTCTGCGCCATCAGCGGCCATGCGCGCAGTGACCTGATCGGGCAAACCCACGCGGTCGTCAATTCGGGGGTGCAGCCGGCAGCGTTCTGGCAGGCGATGTGGCGCACCATTGCCAGCGGCCAGCCCTGGCGCGGGCAGATCTGCAACCGAGCGCGCGACGGGTCGCTGTACTGGGTCGACAGCATGATCGCGCCGATCACCGGAGCCGACGGGCAGATCGAAAAGTATGTGTCGATCCGCACCGACATCACCGGCAGCAAACGTGCCGCGCTGGAACTGGCGACCCAGCGCCAGCGCCTGGCCGACATCATCGACGGCATCCAGGCCGGCACTTGGGAGTACGAGCTGGCCAGCGACCAGACCAGCAGTCTGGAGCGCAGCCGCGTGCACATCAGTGGCGCTTATGCCGCGCTGACCGGCCGCAGCATCGAAGAGTGCTTGGCCGAGATGACGCCGTCGTTCCTGGCGCTACTGCACCCGGAGGACGTGGCCGCCACCGCGCAGGCAATGGAAGACCACCTGCAGGGCCGCACGCCGTCTTATGCGGCCGAGTACCGCATGAGCCACAAGACCGGCCACTGGGTCTGGATCCAGTCGCGCGGCAAAGTCTCCGAGCGCGACGCCGAAGGCCGCCCGCTGCGCATCTCGGGCATCGTGCAGGACGTCTCGGTGCGCAAGCAAGCCGAACGCGACATGTCGCGCCAGCGCCAGGCGCTGGAAAACATCATCGACGGCACCAACGCCGCCACCTGGGAATGGAACATCGAAACCGGCAACGTCCAGTTCAACCACCAATGGATGCAGACGGTGGGTTGCACGAGCGCCGAGTTGAGTTCGTCGGTGGAGGCCTGGTTCACGCGGGTCCACGCCGACGACCAAGTCCGGGTCCGCGACGCGGTGGTCCGACACGTCCGCGGTGAGGTGCCCCACCTGGACTGCGAGTACCGGCTGCACCACGAAGACGGCCGCTGGATCTGGCTGCTGTCGCGTGGCAAGGTCATCGGCCGCAACGCCAGCGGGCGGGCGCGGTGGATGGTCGGCACGCACATCGACGTCTCCAAGCGCCGCCATGCCGAAGAAGCGCTCGCGGCCAGCCAGGCCTTCCTCGACCAGACCGGGCGCATTGCCGGGGTCGGTGGCTGGCAGGTCGACCTGGCCACGCAGGTTCTGACCTGGTCGGAGCAAACCTGCCGCATCCATGACCTGCCGCCCGGACACCAGCCGACGATGGCTGAAGCCGTGGGCTACTACGCAGCCGAAGCGCAACCAGCGGTGGCCGAGGCGGTCGAACGCAGCAGCCAAACCGGTGAAGGCTTCGATCTGGAATTGCCGATGGTCACCGCCAATGGCCGCGCGATCTGGGTCCGCAGCGTGGGCAATGTCGAAGTCTTGGACGGCAAGCCGGTGCGGCTGGTGGGTGCGTTTCAGGACATCACCGCGCGGCACACCTTGCAAGAAGCCGTGCGGCACAACAACGCCTTGATGCGCACGGTGCTCGCCAATCTGCCGTGCGCGTTGAGCGTGTTCGACGGCGAGCTGAAGCTGACGCTGTCCAACGATATGTTCGGCCAGTTGCTGGCGCTGCCACCCACGCTCAACCAGCCCGGCCTGACGCGCTTCGAGCAGATCATTCGCTACAACGCCGAGCGCGGCGAGTACGGTGCCGGCGATCCCGAAGTGATCGTCGGCACGCATCTGCAGCGCATGGCCGGCGGCGTGGTGGCACACCAGTTCGAACGGGTGCGGGCCGACGGCATGGTGCTGGAAGTGCGCGGCGCACCGATGCCCGGCGGTGGCTTCGTCACCACCTACACTGACGTCAGCGCCCGGTACCGCGCCGAAGCCGAGGCCGAACGGGGTGAACGGGTGCTGCGCGCGGCCATCGACGCCATCGACGAAGCCTTCGTGCTGTTCGACCCCGAAGACCGGCTCGTGTTCTGCAACGACCGTTACCGCCAGGTCTACCCGCATGCGGCCGACCTGATCGTGCCGGGCACGCGCTTCGAGGCCATCATCCGCCGCGGCACGTTGCTCGGCGAAATTCCAGCGGCCGTCGGCCGCGAAGAAAACTGGATCGCCGAGCGCCTGCTGGCGCACCAAGCCGGCGTGACGACGCCGCTGCAGCAACTGACCGACGGGCGCAGCATGCGGGTGTTGGAGCGGCGGCTGCCCGACGGGCACATCGTGGGCTTTCGCATCGACATCACCGAGATGGCCCGCGCCACCGAGGCCGCCAACGCCGCCTCGCAGGCCAAGAGCCAGTTCCTGGCCAACATGAGCCATGAGATTCGCACGCCGATGAACGCCATCCTCGGCATGTTGACGCTGTTGCGCAAGACCGAGCTGAACCCGCGCCAGGCCGACTATGCCGGCAAGACCGAAGGCGCGGCGCGGTCGCTGCTGGGACTGCTGAACGACATCCTGGACTTCTCGAAGATCGAAGCCGGCAAGATGGCGCTCGACCCGCAACCCTTCGAGTTGGAGCCGTTGCTGCAAGACTTGTCGGTGATCCTGTCGGCCAACGTCGGTGCGAAGCCGTTGGAGTTGCTGTTCGACATCGACCCGGCGGTGCCCCCACGGTTGCTGGGCGACGCGATGCGTCTGCAGCAGGTGCTGATCAACCTGGCCGGCAACGCCGTGAAGTTCACGGCCGAAGGCGAGGTCGTGGTCAGCGTCGAACGCTGTGCCGATCTCGACACGGCGCACGGCGACGAAGTCACGCTGGAGATCGCGGTGCGCGACAGCGGCATCGGCATCGCACCTGAGAACCAAGCCCGCATTTTCAGCGGCTTCACGCAGGCCGAAGCCTCGACCACACGCCGCTTCGGCGGCACCGGGCTCGGGGTCGTGATCAGCCAGCGGCTGGTGTCGATGATGGGCGGGGAGTTGAAGCTGGATAGCGCGCTCGGCGCCGGCAGCCGCTTTCATTTCAGACTGACGTTGCCGATCGCGCCGTTGCCGGCAGGCGCGGCCGCAGTGCAGCGGCCGATGCGGGCGCTGGTGGTCGACGACAACCCGACCGCGCGCGCGTTGCTGCAACGCATGGGTTTCTCGCTTGGCTGGCAGGTGGCCGCGGCTGGCGGCGGCGAGCAGGCGCTGGCTTTGATCGAGCAGGCGGCTGCAGCAGGGCAGCCTTTCGAAGCCGTCTTCGTCGACTGGCAGATGCCCGGGTTGGACGGCTGGCAGACGAGCCAGCGCATCCGCGAACGGCGGGTCGACCCGGCTGACCCGACCATCGGTTCGACGCCACCGACGCTGGTGGTGATGGTCACCGCCCACGGCCGCGATCAGTTGGCGCAACGCCCAGCGGATGAGCAGGCATTGCTCGACGGCTTCCTCGTCAAGCCGGTCACGGCAGCGATGCTGGCCGGTGCGCTGGCCGAAGCGCGCATTCGCC
>JALYUN010000021.1 GCA_030853725.1 Pseudomonadota bacterium
GCCTCATCGGTACACCCCGTAAGCCGAATGGCGATACGTGAAGTGTATTCATGCTTCGTTATTTACGTGTCGATGTACTAGTGGCTACCGGCTGACGGCGCTTCAACTACTGGCCCGCACCTCTTCGATCGTCGTCACGCCGGCCAGCACTTTCTCGATCCCGTCCTGACGCAACGTGCGCATGCCGCCCGCCAACGCATGCTGCTGCAGCGCGTCGGCGTTGGCGCCGGTCTGGATCAAATGCCGCAGTCCGCGCGTGACGCCCATCAGCTCATGAATACCGGCACGGCCACGGTAGCCGTCGCGACCGCAATGTTCGCAGCCGGAGCTGTGCCAGCGCTGCAGCCGGCCCTGCACGCCGAAGCGCGCGATCCAGTCGGCCAGCACCCCGTCGGGATCCGGTGCCGGCGCCACGCCGTTCATGGCGTGCAGATGGTCGTGTAGCAGTTCGTCCTGTTCGTCGACCTGGATGTCGCGCTGGGTGCGGCATTTCAGACACAGCTTGCGCACCAGCCGCTGCGCCAGCACGCCCAGCAGCGCATCGGCGAAGTTGAACGGGTCCATGCCCATGTCCAGCAGCCGTGTCACGGTTTCGGGGGCGCTGTTGGTGTGCAGCGTCGACAGCACCAGATGCCCCGTCAACGAGGCCTCGATCGCCACCTTGGCGGTTTCTTCGTCGCGAATTTCGCCGACCATGATCACGTCAGGATCGGCCCGCAGAAAGGCGCGCATGGCTTTCGCGAAGGTCCAGTCGATGCGCGGGTTGACCTGCACCTGGCGCAACCCGGCCTGGGTGATCTCGATCGGGTCTTCGGCCGTCCAGATCTTGCGTTCGGGCTGGTTGATGCTGGACAGCACCGAGTGCAGCGTGGTGGTCTTGCCCGAGCCGGTGGGGCCTACGCACAGCAGCAGGCCGTGCGGCCGCGCCGCCGCCGCTTGCAGACCCTGCAGGTTCGATGGGCTCAGCCCCAGCTTGTCGATCGCGATCGGCTTGGTGGTCTGCAACAGCCGCAGCACCGCGTCTTCCAGATTGCTGTGGGTGGGGATCGTCGCCACCCGCAGTTCGAGCTTCACGCCCTGAACGAACTTCGAGAACGCGATCTTGCCGTCCTGCGGCTTGCGCTTCTCGCTGATGTCCAGCTCGCACATGATCTTCAGCCGCGCGATCAGCGCGTTGCGGTACGCCGGCGGTAGTTCCAGATAGGGCCGCAGCCGACCGTCACGGCGGAAGCGGATGCGTACCTTGTCGCGGCCCGGCGGGCATTCGATGTGAATGTCGGAGACGCCCTGGTTGTGGGCCTCGACGATCATCGAGTTGATCAGCCGCACCAGCGAGTTGTCGCTTTGCTCGATGGCGAAGCCATCGTCCGTGTCCTCGCGTGCATCGCCCTGCTCCATGCTCGCCAGCAGCTTGCTGGCGTTGCCCGGCTCGAACTCGATCGGGGCATTCGGGTCGCTGGTAATGCGCTGGCTGAAGCCGATCGCGCCGATCTTCTCGTAGGCGGCGTCGATCGCACCCTGCAAGCTGCCGCTGCGCGCCAGCACCGGGACGATCTTGCATTGCGCGGCGAATTCCAGCTCGTCGATCTTGCCGTGGTTCGACGGGTCTTCCACCGCCGCCACCAAGCGCCCCGCGCGCATCATCAGTGGCAGCGCCGGAAGCCGCGCCGCCACGGCATAGGGCACGCGCGCCACGGCTTCGGCGTCGGCCGCAAACTTCAGCACGTCCACCAACGGGTAGCCCATCTTGCGCGCCAGCGCGGTCTGCAGATCGGCCCGCGTGACCGTGCCGTTGCGCACCATCAACTCACCCAGCGGTACGCCGCGGTCGGCGCGCTGCGCCTTCAATGCGTGGCCGAGCTGCGCTGCGGTGATGAAGCCGAGCGCGGTCAGGGCTTCGCCGATGCGCACCATCGGCATGCGCTTCTGCTGCTCGATGGCCTCGGCCAGTTCGTCGGCGCCGATGATCTGGCGCACGACCAACATGTCGCCGAGCTTGCGGCTGCGCAGTTCGTCCTGTTCGGCCAGCGCCTGCTGAATCTTCTCTGGCGTGGCCGAATGCAGCTCGATCAAGGCGTCGCCAATGCGCAGGCCCACGCTGGCACTGCCATAAGCACAGCGCGGCACGAACCAGCGGCGCACCGAACCCCGGTCGTCGATCGGCTCGAACAGGAACACGCCGAAGGCTTCCTCGCGGTGGCCCACGGTGCGGCCGTGCCAGGGCGTGACGCCGTCGAAGTCGATGGTGAAGGGAACGCCCCGGCGTTCGCCTTCCAGGTCGCTGGCGTCGACCGGTTCAAGCAGCGCCGAGAGCGGCTCCACCAGTTGCAGCCGCCGGAACTGGTCCATCCGCAGCACCAGCGGCTTGCGCTGGCGCGGCATGCGCAACTGGATCGATTCCTGCTGCGGGTCGAAGCCACAGAGTTCACCGTCGATCCGGTGGCCATTCAGACCCTCGACGCGACACGCCAGCGGCCCGCTCGCACGGGCTGTGGGATAGGCGGGCAGATCGGGTGTCGGCCACACGAGCGGCGCCGGCTCGGTAGCCAGCAGGGCCTTTGCGGGCTGGGATAGGTCTGACATGGTGCAGGCTCCTCGGAGCAGCCGCGCCGGTTTGCGCAAGCCGTTCGCGGCCGTAGCAGTGGCGGCCGCAGTTGGTGCAGATGCTAGGCAGCACCGCGTCGTGTTGCGCCCGGATAAGGGGCCGCATCGCCAGCCAGTTGAACCGGCATGGCCTCAATCAAGCCGCCCGCACCCCCAGCACCCAGGCCAGCGCGGTGAAGCTCAGAAACGACAGCACCGTACTGCTCATGATGATGCGGGCGATGCGCCCGTTGTCGGCGCCGTAGCGCTCGGCCAGCAGCGAGACGTTGCTGGCACTCGGCAGCGCAGCGGCCAGCGTTGCAACCCCGATCGTGAACGCGCTGAGCGGGCTGCCGAGCGCCAGCGCCAGCGCCGCCAACCCGAACACCAGCAGCGGGTGGACGAAGAGCTTGATCAGCGCCAGCGGCAGGTACTCGGCCACCGGCGTGCGGTGCTGCGCATGCTGGCTGGAGCGCCACAGCACGGCGCCGATCGTGAACAGCGCCACCGGCGTGGCCGAGTCGGCCAGCATGCCCACCACCGTGTGCAACGGGCCGGGCAGCCG
>JALYUN010000038.1 GCA_030853725.1 Pseudomonadota bacterium
ACCCAACGGTCGGCCCCGAGCCGCGTGGGATGGTCGTAGCCGTTGACGATGCCGGCTTCGGCCGCGCTCGACACCACCCAGCGCGGGGAGCATTCGAGCGCTTCGTGGAGTTGTTCTTCGGCGCGCCGGCGCACCGCATCGCCGGCAACCACGCAGCCGAGCATCGACGCCGGTTGCGGCAAGTCGGCCCACGGCCCTTCGGCAAGACGCTCGATGTGGTCGAGGAATTCGGCCCCCTGGTCCAGCAGCGCGGCGCCCGGTTCGGGCGCTTCATAGAGCGCCCACTTGAGTCGGGTATTGCCGATATCGATCGCTAGGAAGGTCATGCGGCGGATTATCAGCTCACACCCAGGCGGCCTGCACTGCCTGTCGCTTCGCCAACCCCCTCACGCGCGCAACACCATCGACCCGGCAAAGCCCGCTTCGCGGTGTTTCCCGGCTGAAACGAAAAGTGCGTGGCTCAGTTCTGCTTCCAGGGCAGGCCGAGAAAGCGCCAACCGCCCGTGTGGCCGCGCTGGCCCTGCGTGTCCGGGTTGCCCTCGAAGCCTTCGAGGATGTTGTAGGCCTCGATGCCCAGCTCGGTCGCGCGCTTCGCGGCTGCCACCGAGCGCACGCCGCTGCGGCACAGCAGGACGACTTTCTGCCCGGCAGGCACCGCGGCCTTCAGCCCCGCGTCGAAAGCCGCATTCATCGCCATGCCTGGCCATTGCTTCCAGGCCAGCGCCACCGCGCCGGGCACGTAGCCAACCCACTCGCGCTCGGCATCGCTGCGCACGTCGACCATGACGGCCTGGCCGCTGGCGACCCACTGGGCCGCAAGTTGCGGCGGGACATCGCCGGCATAGCCGTCGGCGGACTGGACGAGGGAAGCGGTGTCTTGGGTCATTGGCAAATTCTGCCACCTCGGCGCTGATTGACATCAAACTGCTTGAAAACATCCATTGACCAACCATATGGATGGTAATAGGATGGAAATATGAGTACAAACATCACCCTCTCACCCGCCAAAGCCAGGCCTGCTGACTCCGAGAAGATCACGATCAACCTCGGTTATGTCGACCTGGGCCACATCGACCTGATGGTGGCTGAAGGCTTCTATTCGAACCGCACCGACTTCATCCGCACCGCCATCCGCAACCAGCTGACCGCCCATGGCGAGGCGCTCAAGCAGGCGGTCGCCCGCAAGATGCTGGTGCTCGGGCTGCAGCAGTTCTCGGCGGCCGACCTCGAAACTGTGCGCGCCGCCGGCCAGACGCTGCAGATCCGTGTGCTCGGCCTCGCGACCATCGGCCACGACGTGTCGCCCGAGCTCGCAGCGGCCACCATCGACTCGATCACCGTGCTCGGCGCCCTGCATGCCAGCCCCGCGGTCAAGGCCGCGCTCGCGAACCGCATCCACTGAACACCCCCGAAAGACAACCCATGAACCTCGATTTCCAGAAACTCATGCAAGAGGCCACGCGCCTGACCCGTGGCGGACAGCTGCAAGACGCCACAGCAGCGATCCAGCGCGCCCTGGGTGGCGCCACGACCACGCCGCCAGCTTCTTCATCGACGATGCCGCAGCCATCCGGGGCGGCCCGGCACAACGCCACGGTCGTGCTCGATGTCGAGGCGCGCGTGATCGACGAAGCCAGCGACGTTGCACCCGATGGCGCACAGGTCGAGCCCCGGCGCCAGGACACATCTGAAGGCACGCCCGAACAATGGACCGATGGCAGCTTCACGCACAAGGGCCGCACGCTCTCCTACAAACTCTATGTGCCGCCGCGCGCCGCTGGCGTCGCACCGACGCCCCGGCCGCTCGTGCTGATGCTGCACGGCTGTACGCAAGACCCCGCGGACTTCGCGGCTGGCACGCAGATGAATGCGCTGGCACGCGACCTCGGCGTGCTGGTGCTCTACCCCGCTCAGACGCAGCCCGCCAACCCGCAGAAATGCTGGAACTGGTTCAAGCCGCAACACCAGCAGCGCGGCCGCGGCGAGCCCGCGGTGCTGGCGGCGCTCACGCAATCGGTCATGGCCGAGCACCGCGTCGACGCGTCGCGCGTCTACGTCGCGGGCCTTTCAGCCGGCGGCGCGATGGCGGACATTCTGGGCCGGGCCTATCCCGATCTGTTCGCCGCGGTCGGCGTGCATTCCGGTCTGCCGGCGGGTGCGGCGAGCGATGTCGGCTCGGCCTTCGCGGCGATGCATGCCGGTGCGCCGAGCATCGTG
>JALYUN010000049.1 GCA_030853725.1 Pseudomonadota bacterium
AGGTGTTTGCCGCCGACCGTTGCGGACCTCACGCCGGCCAGCATCGACCGCTGGCCGCAGCGGATAGCAGCGCTTTTGCTGATACTGGCTTCGGCCGCGGGGGTGACGATGCTGATCCGCTTCGGATTGCAGACATGACAGACCTCGCGGAATCAATCCCCGACATCGCCGTCGTCAACGCCGAGTCGCCGGCCCTGATCGATGCCGCGCGCAGCCTGATCCGTGAATACGGCGACGCGCTCGGTATCGACCTGTGCTTCCAGAATTTCGAAGCCGAACTGGCTGCGTTGCCCGGCGAATACGCCGCACCTGGCGGCGCTTTGCTGGTGGCGCTGGTCGACGGCCAGCCGGCCGGTTGCGTCGGCTTGCGGCCGCTGCCCGACTGCGACTGGCCGAATCCCTGCGAGATGAAGCGCCTGTACGTGCGTCGTGCCTTTCGCCGCTTCGGCCTGGGCCGGCTGCTGGCGCAGCAGTTGATGGACCTGGCCACGCAGGCCGGCTATTCCACGCTGTTGCTGGATACCCTGGACGAGATGGAAACCGCGCGCGGCTTGTATGCCACGCTCGGCTTCGAAGAGGTCGCGCCGTACTACTTCAATCCGATCGCCGGAGCGCACTATCTGAAGGCGCAACTCGACACGCCGTCGAACCTCTATTCCCGTTGACTGCCGATGAGCAATCCGATTCCAGGCAGCGCTGAATTCGAAGCCCTGCTGCACACCATTCGCTTCCCTGGCGACAGCGACCCGGCCGAAACCCGTGAATGGCTCGACGCGCTGGCCACGCTGGTGCACGCGGGCGGCGCCGAGCGCGCGCGCTTCATGTTGAATGCGCTGCAGGACGAAGCGCGGCGCCATGCCCTGGCCTGGAAGCCGCAGCGCGGTTCGCCGCACCTGAACACCGTGAGCCTTGCAGATCAGGCGCCGTTCCCCGGCCAGTTGGAAACCGAACAGCGGCTCGCGGCCATCATGCGCTGGAATGCGTTGGCGATGGTGGTGCGTGCCAACCACCGCCACGGCGATCTCGGTGGCCACATCGCCAGTTATGCGTCGGCAGCCGACTTGTTCGAAGTCGGCTTCAACCACTTCTTCCATGCCCGCGGTGCGGGCCACGGCGGCGACCTGGTGTTCTTCCAGCCGCATTCGGCGCCCGGCGTCTATGCCCGCGCCTTTGTCGAAGGCCGGCTGAGCGAAGCCGATCTGGAGCACTACCGGCAAGAGGTTGCGGCCGCGGCAGCGCGCGCCGGGGGCGCCGCGGTGCGCGGGTTGTCGTCGTACCCGCACCCGTGGCTGATGCCCGACTTCTGGCAGTTCCCGACCGGCTCGATGGGCCTCGGCCCGATCTCTGCGGTCTACCAGGCTCGCTTCATGCGCTACCTGCAACACCGCGGTCTGGCCGATGCAAGCGGCCCCGTGCGCCGCGTCTGGGGCTTCTTCGGCGACGGCGAAATGGACGAGCCCGAATCGCTGGCGGGCCTGAGCCTGGCGGCGCGTGAGCAACTCGACAACCTGGTGTTCGTCGTCAACTGCAACCTGCAGCGCCTGGACGGCCCGGTGCGCGGCAACGGCCGCATCATCGACGAGCTTGAAACCTTGTTCGAAGGAGCCGGCTGGCACGTCATCAAGCTGGTCTGGGGGTCCGATTGGGACGCACTGTTCGCACGCGACACCACACAAGCCTTGGCACGTGCTTTCGCGCGCACGGTGGACGGCCAGTTCCAGACCTTCAGCGCCAACGACGGCGCCTACAACCGCGCCAAGTTCTTCGGCCAGAGTCCCGAGCTGCAAGCGCTGGTCGACGCCATGACCGACGACGAGATCGACCGCCTGCACCGCGGCGGCCACGACCTGGTGAAGATTCACGCTGCCTATGCGGCCGCAGTGGCGCACCGCGGTTCACCGGTCGTGATCCTGGCCAAGACGATGAAGGGTTACGGCATGGGTGCGATCGGCCAGGGCCGCATGACCACCCATTCGCACAAGAAGCTCGACGCCGACGACTTGGTGGACTACGCCCGCCGCCACCGTCTGCCGATGAGCGAACAAGCGGCGCGCGAGCAGCGCTTCTTCCGCCCGGCCGAAGGCAGCGCCGAAGCCGTCTATTTGAAGGACCGCCGCGCCGCGCTCGGTGGCCCGCTGCCGGCACGGCAGACTGCCGCAGCCGCGCTGCCGGTGCCGGGCATCGACCACTTTGGTGCTTTCGCGCTGGCGGCCGGCGGCAAGGAAATGAGCACCACGATGGCCTTCGTGCGGTTGCTGTCGAACCTGCTGAAAGCGCCGGGCCTGGGCCCGCATGTGGTGCCGATCGTCGCCGACGAGGCCCGCACTTTCGGCATGGCGAGCCTGTTTCGCCAGGTCGGCATCTACGCGCCCCAGGGCCAGCA
Source organism: Pseudomonadota bacterium (assembly GCA_030853725.1). Taxonomy (GTDB): domain Bacteria; phylum Pseudomonadota; class Gammaproteobacteria; order Burkholderiales; family Burkholderiaceae_C; genus Rubrivivax. The sequence continues at coordinate 2,384 of JALYUN010000049.1, forward strand.
CTACGAACCCGAAGACGCCGCCAGCCTGATCAGCTACCGCGAAGCCCAAGACGGGCAGATGCTGGAAGAGGGCATCTCTGAAGCCGGCGCGATCGCTTCGTGGACCGCGGCGGCCACCAGCTACAGCGTGCATGGCATCAGCATGCTGCCGTTCTACATCTACTACTCGATGTTCGGCTTCCAGCGCGTGGGCGACCTGATCTGGGCCGCGGCCGACCAGCGTTCACGCGGCTTTTTGATCGGCGCCACAGCAGGGCGCACCACCCTTGGCGGCGAAGGCCTGCAACACCAGGACGGCCACAGCCACCTGGTCGCATCCACTGTGCCCAACTGCTTGGCCTACGACCCCGGCTTCGCTTACGAACTGGCGCTGCTCGTCGAATCGGGCATGCAACGGATGCTGGTCGATGGTGAAGACGTGTTCTTCTATGTCACGGTGATGAACCAGAACCACGCGCAACCGTCGATGCCCGAGGGTTGCGAAGCAGGCGTCCTGCGCGGCTTGTATGGGTTGCCGCCCGTAGCAATGCTGGAGCAGCCGAAGGCGCACTGCACACTGATCGGCAGCGGCGCGATCCTGCACGAAGTACTGCAGGCCGCAGCGTGGCTGGCTGAGCACTGGCAAGTGGCGGCCAGCGTCTGCAGCGCCACCAGCTTCAGCGAACTGGCGCGCGACGGCATGGCCTGTGAAAGGCGGCGTGTGCTCGGCGAGCCTGCCGTTGAAGAATCCTGGGCGACCCAGGTATTGCGCGGCACCGAAGGCCCGGTCATCGCCGCCACCGACTACGTGCGCGCCGTGCCCGAACAACTGCGGGCCTGGGTGCCCGAAGGCCGCCGCTACGTCACGCTAGGTACGGACGGATTCGGCCGCAGCGACAGCCGCGCGCAACTGCGCGAGTTCTTCGAAGTCAGCCCGCGCCACATCGTGCTGCGCGCGCTGCAGGCGCTGGCCGACGACGGCGCCATGGATGCCGCGCTGCCGGCGGCGGCACGCGAGCGCTACGGCATCACGGCCACGCCCGCGCCCTGGACGGTGTGAACACGGTGTCGGCACCGCGCCGCCTTGCGGCATCATCGCCGCCATGAGCCCAACCCCGATCGAACTCCGTGCCGGCGACTTGCGCCTGGCTTTGCGACCCGACCTGGGGGGCGCCGTTGCAGGGCTCTGGCTCGGCGACCTGGCGGTGCTGCGCAGCAACGAGCCGGCAGATTTGCAAAGCGCGCGCGCTTCGGGCTGCTTCCCGCTGGCACCGTATTCGAACCGGCTCGGCTACCGGCGCTTTCGCTGGCAGGGGCAGGATTACACGACGCTGCCGAACTTCGACGACAGCCCGCATTCGCTGCACGGCGTCGCCTGGACCTCGGCCTGGGAAACGGTGTCCGCGAGCGCGACCGAAGCCGAGCTGCGCTACGTGCACACGCCCGACGGTGGCTGGCCTTTCGCTTTCGACCTGCGCCAGCGCTTCGTGCTGCGCCCGGGTGAACTCGAAGTCCACATGGCGATCACCAACACCGCGCCACAGTCGCAGCCGGTAGGTCTGGGCTGGCACCCGTACTTTCCGAAGCGCCCGCACAGCCGGTTGCACATCGAGCTCAGCGAGCGCTGGGACAACGACGCTACCGGTCTGCCGACGCGGCGCGTACCGCAGCCCGGCATCGACGGCGACGTGGCGCATCTGGCTTTCGACAACTGCTTCGAAGGCTGGCGCGGCGACGCGCGGGTGCGCGACGACAAGCTGTCGGTGCGGCTGACCGCGTCCACCCCGTACCTGGTGGTCTACACGCCGGCGACCAAGCCGTACTACTGCGTCGAGCCGGTCAGCCACGTCAGCAACGCCATCCACATGGCCGACCCGGCTGCTTGCGGCTTGCGCACGCTGGAGCCGCAGGCCACCTTCGACGCCTGGATGAAGCTGGAGGTCAGCGCTGCATGACGGGTGACGTGGGGGCGATCCAGGCCATCGCCGCGCCGCCTTCGCAGATCGGTGAGTCGCCGTTCTGGCATCCCGACGAAGCCGCGCTGTACTGGCTCGACATCGCAAGCCACGCGCTGCACCGCTTCGATCCGGCCACGCACGATCATCGCCAATGGGGTCTCAACAGCGAGCCCGGTTGCATCGCCCCGTTGCCGGGCGGGCAGCTGCTGATGGCGCGGCGCGACGGACTCTGGCGTTTCGACCCGAGCACCGCGCGCAGCACCCTGCTCGCCAAGCCGCCCTTCGACCCGAAGCAGCAGCGCTTCAACGACGGCAAGGCCGACCCGCAGGGGCGGTTGTGGGTGGGCACGCGTGACGACCACGGCCGACCGTTGGCTGCGCTCTACCGCTGGGACGGTGAAGACCTGAAGTCCATGCGCGGTGACCTCGTCAACGCCAACGGGCTGGCCTTCAGCCCCGACGGCCGCACGCTGTACCAGAGCGACACGGCAGCGCACCGCATCGATGCTTTCGACTTCGACCCGGTCGAAGCCCGCTTTTCGGCACAGCGGGTGTTTGCGCGCTTTCCGCTGAAGTCCGACGGGGAGGGCCTGCCGCAGGACCCGGCGAACTACGGGGGCCGGCCCGATGGTGCCGCGGTCGACGCCAAAGGCCACTATTGGGTCGCGATGTACGAAGGGCAACGCTTGCTGCAACTGGCTGCCGATGGCCGCGAGTTGCAGTCGATCGCGCTGCCGGTGCGCTGCCCGACCATGCCGAGCTTCGGCGGCGCCGATCTGAAGACGCTCTACATCACCACCGGTCGCGA
>JALYUN010000082.1 GCA_030853725.1 Pseudomonadota bacterium
CACGCCGGCCCCCCGTTCGTGACCGACGACCCGGGGCCCGTAGAGCGCCACCACGCCGAGATCAACCTCATCTATCAGGAAACGCGTGCCGACGCGGGTCGCGCAGGCGCCTTGGCAGGTGAGCTCAACTATGGATGCGCGCGCGAAACACAGTGCCACGTGGCACTACCGGTTGCGATCAACCACCCGGCCGGAGGGTCGGTGCAGACCGGTATTGGAGACGTCGAGCTTGGCGTCAAATACCGTTTTCTCGACCAAACGGACAGCGGCTGGTCGGCGGCGGTCTACCCAACCGTCTTCCTTCCCACCGGTGACGCTTCGCGCGGGCTGGGCAACGGGCGCGCGCAACTGCTGCTGCCGCTGTGGGTGCAGCGGTCTTTCGGCCCCTGGAGCTGGGACGCCGGAGCGGCCTATCTGGTGAATCCCGGCCCGGGCGCGCGCGACACCTGGTTCACCGGTTTGCTGGGGCAACGGTCGTTCGGGGACCGGTTGACGCTCGGTGCCGAACTCTTCCACCGCAGTTCGTCCGCCCCAGGTGAGCCCGCGTCATGCGGCTTCAACGTGGGTGCGATCGCGAACCTTGCGCCTCAGCAGAGCCTGCTGCTCTCCGTCGGGCGCGGCCTGAGCTATGTCAGCAGCAATCAGCGCTCGGTGTTCCTGGCTTATCAACTGGCGCTGTAAGGTGGAGCAACTTGCCGGTGACCGATCAACCACCGGCGTCCGCCGCCGGCAACCAGACTCGAACGCAGACACCGGGCGCGCCTGCAACGTCGCTGGCATCTTGAAGCCTGATGCCGCCGCCGCCGCGTTCGACCAGTGTTCTGACGATCGCCAGCCCGAGCCCGGAGCCTTCGGAGTCGGTGCCGAGCATGCGGTGGAACGGATCGAAAACGCGCTCTTGCTCGCTCCGCGGAATACCGGGCCCTTCGTTGACGACTTGCAGCAGCGCCAGTGCGCCGTCGCGTTCCACGGCGACGTCCACGCGGCTGCCGGGTGGGCTGTAGCGGACGGCGTTGTCGATCAGGTTGCGCACGATGGCATACAGGTCGGCCTGCGAGGCGTGAACCGCGGCTGTGTCTTGGCGGACCATCCCGAGGTCGATGCTTCGGGACTCGGCCAGGGGCATCAGGTCTTCGATCACGGCGTGCACGACTGAAGACACCGAGACCGCGTTTTCCAGTCTGGGCTCGCGAGCTTGCGAGCGTGCCAAGGTCAACAACTGGTCGATCAGGGCGCCGGCCCGCAGCAGGCCTGCCTGCAACCGCAGCAGCGGTTCCTTCGAGGCCGGCGGCAGATCCGATGCGGCCAGTGCCTGGGCCTGCAGCGACACCGCGGTCAGGGGCGAGCGCAGTTCGTGCGCCGCGTCGGCAACGAAGCGGCGTTGCGTCTCGATCGCTTGCTGCAGGCGCGACAACAACCGACCGATCGAAGCCGCGAAAGGACGGATTTCGGTCGGTATGCCCTCGAGCGGCAATGGTGTCAGATCGTCTTCCGAACGGCGGTCGACTTCGGAGGCCAGCCGCGTCACGGGCCGGAGCCGGTTGCGGACGACCCCGCTCACCACCAGCACCAGAAAGGGCACCAGCACCAGCAATGGAAGGACGGTGCGCAGCGCCCCGTTGAGAGCGATCTCATCGCGCGCTTCCGTCTGCTGACCGACTGCCACGCGCTGCCCACTTGGCACCAAACGAACCAGCAACCGCCAGTCCTCGCCGTGAATGCGCACGGTCTGCAGACCGTCAGGCAAGGTGCTCGGGAGATCGAGCCGAGAAGCCGCTGCTGATGCCGACACCGCTGTGGGAATCGGCTGCAGCAACTGCACCACGACCTTCAATTCCGGGTCGACGGCCTTGTCTTGCGGCGACGCAGCGCTGTAGTCGAGAAAGCCGCCATGGCCGGCGATCAGCGCTGCCACCTGGCGCAGTTGATCGTCCTGCAGCTCGTTCGCTTCTCCGAACGAGGACCGGAACGAATAGCCGCCGGCGATCAGCGCCAGCAAGATGACCGCAGACGACAGCCAGGCCGAGAGCTGGAACCACAGCGACTGCCTCAGCCGCGCTTGCCGACCATCCATCCGATGCCCCTCACGTTCTTGATGGCGCCGCTGCCGAGTTTCTTGCGCAGCGCGTGGATCAGAAATTCGACGGCGTTGCTTTCGACCTCTTCACCCCAGCCATAGATTCGGCCTTCCAGCTCGCTGCGCGAAAGGATGGCACCGGGACGCACCATCAAAGCCTGCAGCAGCGAGAACTCGCGGCCGGTCAGTGTCGTGGTCACGTCGCCGCAGCAGGCCTCGCGCGTGGCGGGGTCGAGGCGGATCATTCCGCTGTCCATGACGACGGGCGCCAGGCCGGAGCGGCGCCTGAGCACGGAACGCATGCGGGCCAGCAGTTCCTGCATCTCGAACGGTTTGAGCACGTAGTCGTCGGCGCCCGCGTCGAGGCCACGGATGCGGGCTTCGAGCGCGTCGCGCGCGGTGACGATGACGACAGGCACCGCGTCATGCCGTTCGCGGATGTGCGCCAGCACGCTGTAACCGTCGCGTTTCGGCAGCCCGAGGTCGAGCAGCACGATGGCGTAGTCATGGCTGTCGAGCGCGGCGACAGCGCCTTCGCCGTCACGGATCCAGTCCACGGCATAGGCACCCGATCGCAGCGAACGCTCCATCTCTTCGCCGATCATCCGGTCGTCTTCAACCAGCAGTACGCGCATCGGCATCGATCCCGTTCGCAATGAAGGTCGCCGCCGCGACCGCCGCAGCGACGACACCCCGCGCTCAATCCTTTTTGTCGTGTTCGCCGTCGTGGTCGTCGTCGTCTTCCCGGTCTTGGTCGACCTTGTCTTCGGTCGCCGAGAGGACGGCGCCGCTGATGGCGTCGACCTGCACGTCGAGGACCTGGGTGGGGGTCACGACTTCAACGTCGTACACCCATTCACCCTTGGCGTTGCGCTCGACTTCGGCCTTGGAGGCTTTGCCGCCCGTTTGCTGCTCGGCGGCATTGACCGCTTGGGCCAGCGAAAACTGTGTCGTCGGCATGGCGCGGGCGTCGTTGGGCGCAGACGCGACCGTAGCCGCATAGACGCCGATTGAAACAATTGCGGCGGTACTGACCGCGACGACCTTGGCAAGCGTGGAACGTTGCATGATGAACTCCGTCAGAGAGATGCGCGACGATTCGCGTGGGGTCATCTTGCAAATGCCGACTTAGCGCAGCCTGAGCACCAGCGAGGCTTCATGCGGGCGCCGACGCAAGTCGATGCTAAGTGATGGCTGGTGACAGCAATGCTGCGCTGACGCCCCGCACTGCAAGACCATCGTCGCAGAACGCTTTCATTGGACGACGGCAGGCATCGTTCTGACGACATTCATCAGCGGCCCCGATGGTTCGGAGTCGCAGGTCCATGAAGTTGAACAGCGCCATGCCGTCCGAGGCGGCATGGCCGGATCGTGCGAGTACCTGTTGAACGCGGGCCGATCAGTTCGGCCTGTTGGTGTCAAGCGTGCGCCCGGGCTCGACGATCTGCCATGACAACTGCGGAAAGGCTGCCCCGAGCGGTATCCATCCGGCGCTGGGTGCACCGTCGCGCAAGCGCAGGACCCCGCAGCGCTCGGGCAAGAGCGGGTCGACCCAGGGGCTGCGGTCGAGCTGCCCATCGATCAGCACCAGCGGCCGATCCTGCAGACGCAGTGCTAGCGCGCCGGCCGCTTCCGGCGGCCCCGACACCAGGCAGATGCGGCCGCCGAGCGCTCGCCGGGCCGGCGATTCGACAGCCTGCGCGAGCGCTTGGCTGTCGAAGCTGCGCCAGCCCGGGTCCCGCAGCACCGCAGGACCCGATGGCGCCGTCAGTTGCGTTTCAGCCAGCAGCAGCAACTGCAGCACCAGAAACACGCCGACCAGCGACCGCGGCGCCACGCGTTGCCAGTCGACGACCGATGCGGACAGCTCCATCACGGCCGGCACAGCCAGCATTAGAAAGGGCGTGCCCCAGTGCTTCTGTAGGTGCGCGCCGACCAGCAAGCCCATCACCGGCACGAACAGCAAGGGAACGATGCCCCAGACGATGAGGAAGCTTCGGCTTCCCGGTTCGATGCCGGCATGCGGCGAGGCACCCGGTTGCGCCGAGCGCTGCGAGCGGCGCCGACCCCGGCTTGCGAAGGCCAGCAGCAGCCAGGCCGGCAATCCGCGGTTCAGCAGTTGGGATGCCAGCCAGTTGGTCGAGTCGAGCCAGCGCTGCCCCCAAGGATGGTCGGCACCGAGCGAGGATGCGCTGGCGTAGTGGATCGGCCCGAAGTCGTGCAAACGCAGCCAGGCGATGTGCGGTGCGAACACCAGCAAGGCGACCAGTGCCGCCAGCAGCAGGCCGCGACGCCGCTGCAGCACGCGCCAACTGCCCTGCCACCACCAGAAGACGACGATGCAGGTGGCGGCCACGGCCATCTGGTACTTCGCCAGTGCACCCAGACCGACGGCCGCGCCCAGCGCCAACCACCACTTTGTGCGCCCGGTGCTGTGAGCCTGCCAATAGAGGCTGGCACTGGCGGCGACGAACAGCATCAGCACCGTTTCGTGGTTGTAGAAGTAGAGGCGGCCGTTGTAGTAGGTGATGCACAGCGCCGCCATCAACGCGACGGCGGCGTAGCGGGGGCCGCGCAGCCGGTGCAGCAGGTTCCACATCAGGGCCAGGCTCAAAAGCGTGCAGGTGGCTCCAGCGACGTAGCTGACGGCGGCGGTATCCCCGAACAGCCGGACCGGCAACCAGATCAGCCACGTGGGCAGCGGCGGGTGCTTGTAGTAGCCCCAGGCGATGGCGTGCACCCAGGTCAGCTGCTCGATGTTGTCGGTCGGCGGTGACAGGCTGGTGGCGTTCAAGTCGACCAGCCAGACTGCCGCGAAGGCCAGCAGGCACCAGCCGACGACGCGGCCGGGTCGATCGAAAGCCCGGGATATTGAACGCGCAAAAAGCGCTGGAAGGTATTGATCGACGAGATGCCTTTGCATCGCCACGATTCTCGCTGCGCCCGACTTAACAGCGGATGAAGCTTTCGAACTTGTTGCGGCTTTCAGAGTCGGTGCGGGAGGCGCTAAACCGAGCCCAGCCATTGCAAGCGAAGGAGTTCGAAGCGGACTGGCCCGCGGCCTGCGGGGCCGGCACACAATCTGCGGCAACCAAGGACAGCCGCCAGATGAACTCCCCCGATGCAAATCGCACTGCCGGTGTTTCCGGTCGTACCCCGGCGCTCAGGCTGTGGCGTTACACGAAAACTGCGCGGGTTTTGCACTGGACGCTGGCACTTTTGCTGGCCGCGCAGTTGGCGCTGGGCTGGTATGCCGTAGCCATTGAAAAGCAGTCCGGCGCCGATTGGTACTTTGCGACGCACAAGTCGATCGGCCTGTTGATCGCAACCCTGGTCGTGATTCGCATCTTCTGGCGGCTCACCCACCCGCCGCAGCCCTTGCCTGCAGACGTTCCGCGCTGGCAGGCGCGGCTGGCCCTCACGACGCAGATGCTGCTGTATGGGGTGATGGTCCTGATGCCGTTGGCCGGCTATGTGGGCGCCTCGTACAGCAAGTCGGGTGTCGCGCTGTTCGGTCTGGCATTGCCACGCTGGACGGCACCCGACCACGACCTGGCCGAGCGTTTCTTCGAGTGGCACGGCGTGCTCGCCTGGTGTCTGGTGGCGCTGTTCGCGCTGCATCTGGCGGGTGCGCTCAAGCACCTGCTGGTCGACAAGAACGGCGTTTTTCAGCGCATGTGGCCGACAGCGCGCAGCTGAGCCTTCGGCCGAGCTGATGCGGCGTCTCGCTTGCCCGTCCGTCCGGCAGCGAGAAGCCGAAAACCAGCGGCTAGCGCTTGCGCTGCGGCGCTGCCGAGGCTGGCGACGCCACCGTGCAGGTAGCGGCTGCTCTTTCGCCGCGGGCGCTGCGCCTACGTTCGGCCCGGTAACGCCGCAGCGCCGTGACCGCCATCGGCAGCACCGACAGCGCAACGATGCCCAGCGTGATGGCGCTCAGATGCGTTTTCACGAAAGGCTGGTGCCCGAGCCACGCACCGGCGTACAGCAACATGCCGACCCACAGCACCGCACCCGTCACGTTGAAGACGGCGAAACGTCCATACGACATCTCGCCCGCACCCGCCAGGAACGGCGCCAGTGTCCGCACGATGGGCACGAAGCGCGCCACCACGATCGTTGCAGCGCCATAGCGGTCGAAGTAGCGGTGCGTGGCGTCCAGGTGCGCCTGGCGCAGCCACCGGCCCCGCAGGCGCGACAGCACGCAGGGCGCCGCGTGGCGGCCGATGGTGAAGTTCAGGGCGTCGCCCGCCACCGCTGCCGCCGCCAACACCAGCACCACCCCGTAGACCGGAATGGCATGCGCGGCGATCACGGTGCCGGTGATGAACAGCAGCGAATCCCCCGGCAGGAACGGCAGCACCACGAGCCCGGTCTCCAAAAAAATGAGCAGTGCGACCAGCGCCAGCGCCCACACGCCGTAGCTCAAGACCCACTGGTCGAGCAAGCCGCCCAGGCTGGTTGCCGAAAACGCGATCGTGGTCCACATCTTCGAAGCCCATCCTCCTCAAACGTCGACGCATGTTCCGGTGCGCGGGCTTAGCAGCGCCTTAAGACGGCCAGCCTCAGCGCGCGGACCGTGCCGGGGCAGCAACGGTTTAAGAAGCGCTTAAGCCCGGGGCGTCGACGATGCCGATCGCCGTGCCGAAAGCGGCCCAGCCCCTCCTCGGCTTCGATGAACAACCTGCATCTCTTCGAACTCATCAACGCGCCGCCGGGACTCGGTCCGGGCAGGCTGGCCTTGGCGACGCTGATGGCCCAATGGGCGATCTACGGGCTACCGCTGGGGGCTGCGGTCGCGTGGTGGCGCGGGCCACGCGCAGCGCGCATCGATTGGCTGCAAGTCGCATTCACGATCTTGGTGGCGCTCGCGCTGGCGCAGATCGTGGCCCACGTCTGGCCGCAGCCCCGCCCCTTTGCGCTGAACCTGGGCACCCAGTACCTGGCCCACACCGCCGACCCCGGCCTGCCCAGCGACCATGTGGTCGTGATCTGGACCGCGGCGCTGGCGCTGCTGCGCATCGATCGATTCGCGATTTGGGGCCTGCCCTTGCTGGCACTGGGCTTGGTGGTGGGATGGTGCCGGGTCTATTTGGGAGTGCATTTTCCGCTCGACATCGTGGCCGCCTTGCCGGTGGCGGCCGCTGCCACGCTGGTGGCCGGCGCCCTGGAGCCACGGCTGATGCCGGCATGGATCGCCTTGATGGACCGCCATGACCGGATCGCGCAGCGCCTGCGTCGCCGTTCGGCCCCGGTTCATGATGCGGGCTCCGAAAAACGCTGATCCCGAATCCAGACTGTGCGCATCCTGCTCATCGAAGACGACACCATGATCGGCAAGGGCGTGCACCGCGGCTTGGTCGAGGCCGGCTTCGCGGTCGACTGGGTGCGTGACGGCAGAGCCGCCGAACTGGCGCTGGCCAATGGCATGTACGACCTGGCGGTGCTCGACCTGGGCTTGCCGCTGAAAGACGGCATGGAACTGCTGGCGGCTCTGCGCCGTGCCGGGCAGCAGATGCCGGTACTGATTGCTTCGGCGCGTGACACGGTGCCCGACCGCATCGCTGGTCTGCAGGCCGGTGCCGACGACTACCTGCTCAAACCCTTCGACCTGGACGAGCTGGTGGCGCGGGTACGAGCGCTGCTGCGTCGCACCGCGGGCAGCGGGTCGCCGACCTTGAAAGCCGGTACGCTGGAGCTGGACCCGGCGCGCAGGACCGTGTTGCAAGCGGGCGTTGCCGTCGAGCTGTCGGCCAAGGAATTCGCGGTGCTGGAAGCGTTGATGCAGCGCCCGGGCACGGTGTTGTCGCGCGCGCAGCTTGAGGAATCGGTCTACGGCTGGGGCGAGGAAGTCGGCAGCAATGCGGTCGAGGTGCATCTGCACCACCTGCGCAAGAAGCTCGGCACGGCGGTGATCCGCAATGTGCGTGGTGTCGGCTACCGCGTTGCCGAAGACTGAGCCGCATGCGCTCGATCACGCGCTACCTCATCGCCTGGGTGATGGGTGCGCTGTGTCTGGGCGGCCTGGTGATCGTGGGCGTGACCTACCTCGTCACACTCGACGAATTCAACGAAGCCTTCGACGCCGACCTGAAGAACGTCGCCGAGGCCCTGGGCACGCACCGGCATCCGGAACTGGGCCAGCCGGTCCCGGCCCTGGCGCGCTTTCCGGCCCGCAGCGACGTGGCCGACCCGGCCGAGATCGTGACCCTGACCTGGACCACAAACGGGCAGCTCGTTTTCTCGTCCGACGAGCGGGTGGCAGTGCCTTTCAGAAGCCAGGAGGCGCTGACGCAACTGCGCATCGGCGGCGAGGACTGGGTGCTCTACACCGACGTCACCACCAACGGCGTTTCGCAAGCGGCCCAGCGCACTTCGGCGCGGCACGAGTCCGCTGCTGAATCGGCTTCGAAGATCACCGTGCCGATACTCGGCATGGTGCTGTTCGTCGCCGGGTTGATGCTCTTCGCGTTGCGTCGAGGTCTGGCGCCGCTGGACGCTGCGGCCCAGGACATCGCCGCGCGCACCGCGGCTTCTCTGGCGCCCGTAGAAACCGATGGCGTGCCTGCAGAGATTCGCCCGTTGGTGGATTCCATCAACGGCCTGCTGTTGCGACTGGCGCAGGCCCTGAGCCGCCAGCGCAGCTTCCTGGCTGACGCCGCGCACGAACTGCGCACCCCGGTGACGGCTTTGCGCCTGCAGCTGCAACTGCTGCGGCGCGCGCACGACGACAGCGGTCGCGCCGAAGCCATGGCTGAGCTGCAGGCCGGCATCGACCGCTCGCAGGGCTTGATCGAGAAGCTGCTGCAGGTGGCCCGCACCGAAGCCGATGGGTTGGTGCAGCGGCGCGAGGCGGTCGATCTGTCCGAACTGGCGCGCTCGGTGGTGGCGCGCATGAACATCAAGGCCGATCGGCAGCGGCTGGATCTGGGTGCCGTTGCCGAAAGCGGCCCGGTGGTCGAGGGCGACCCCGACCAGTTGGCGGTGCTGCTGGACAACCTGGTGGAGAACGCGCTGCGCTACACGCCGGCCGGTGGCGCGGTCGACGTCATGGCCGGGTTGCTGGAAGGCCTGCCCACCCTGCGGGTGCTGGACACCGGCCCGGGCATCGGGCTCGGCGAGCGGGAACAGGTCTTCGACCGCTTCTATCGCGGCCGCGACGCGGCCCGTCTGGCGCGTGAACCGGGCGGCAGCGGACTCGGCCTGGCCATCGTGCGCGCCATTGCCGAATTGCACGGCGCAGTCGTTTCCTTGCACGACGGCGGCGGGGCGCCTGGCAACGGTCTGGAAGTGCGGGTGGCCTTCAGCGCAAGGGGTTGATGGTCGGTGCGGCCAGGATGCGGCTCATCGGCTGCAGCGCGATGCCGGCTTCGGCCAGCCAACGGCCGAAGTCGGCGCCCGACAGCACTTCGAATTCGGCCAGCCGCGCTGGCAGGATCGGATCGGCGCCGTCGAAGTCCAGGCTCGGATGGCACATCAGCAGATCGGCGTCGGCGGCTTCGCCCAGCCAGCGGCGCAAGCTGGCTGCGTAGACATTGGCGTCGGCCCGGAAATCGTGAACACCGAGCAGCGCGTGGTTTTGGACGAAGCCCGCGTACCGCGCGGTGGTGGCCAGAGCGCGGGCGCCCAGGGCTTCGATCAGCCGCGGCTTGACGCCGATGCCCGCACCCCGGCTTGCAGCCGGCCGCAGCGTGCTGCGCAACCACGGCCGGTGCTGGCTGGAACGTTGCGCGAGTTCAGCGACCAGTTCGCTGCGCACCACCGGAAACTGGTGCACATGCTGGTGGCCGTCTACGTAGTCGGGTGGCCGCCCGATGGCTTGCTCGAAGGCATCGAGCTGGCGCCGGATCTCGGCGCGCAGCCGCGAACGGTCGATCTTGTGCGACCAGCATTGCAGCATCAGGCGCCACAACGGCCGGGCGCCGAACACGGCGCCGGGGCATTCGGTCAGGTCCAGGTGCAGCCCCAGGTCGACGCCACGGCTCCCCGGATGCGCCTGGTCGAGCTCGACCAGCGCGGGACTGCCTTGCGGCCAGGCGGGGCCGCCGACCATGCAGCCGATGGCTTGCACCCGGCCCGCTGCCGCCAGTTGCAGCGCCGCCTGATTGATGCCCGTGTGCAACCCGTAGTCATCCAGCGCAATGCAGAGGGCGCGCAGCGGGCCTTTGTAGTTCGGCGTCATCGGCGGGCCGAATCGATACGGGGCGTTTCTTCGCAGCCCAGCGCTTTGGCGACATCGGGCCGGGCGCTGTCGATCTGCCACAGCCGAATGTTGCGCTGGCTGGCAACGACCGAGGCCAGCCGCAGGACCGGATAGGCATCGACCGAGCCGGCCGGGCCGACTACCCAGCTTGTGACCGCGGTGCACAGCCTGGCGGGCAGCGCGGCCGGCATCAACAAAGCCGCTTGTGCCGCGGCCGGCGCGAAACCGCCGGCATCACTCAGCTCCTTGTGCCAGTCGTCGCGCGGGTTTGCAGCAGCGCGTTGCCAGTCGTCGACCACCGCCACCGGCGACTGCAGCCGGGCATAGAACGGCAGGTCGTAGTAGTACTTGCCCAACATCACCACGGGCTCACCCGGCAGGTGCCGGCCGGCCAGCGTGCTGCCCAGGTTGTGCAGCGTGTTCGGCTGTTTGATGGCCACGCCGATCACCACCCCCAGATTCAGCACCACGGTGGCCGCCAGGCTCAGCAGCCAGCCCTTGCGCTTGCGCGCGGCAGCGGCACGCCAGCGCGCGTACCCGCGTGCCATCAACGCGGCCAACGGCGGCACGGCCGGCAAAATGTAGCCCAGCAGCTTGGAAGCCGGAATCGAGAAGAACAGCAGCACCAGTGCGAACCACACCACCATCAGCACGCTCACCGCGCGGCCGTCGAGGTCGGCCGGAGTCGCTGCCTCCGATGACTGCTTGCGGTTGCCCAGCAGCCAGGGCAGCCAAGGCAAGCTCGCCAGCACCAGCACGCCCGGGTAGAACCAGAACGGCCAGACATTGTTGAAGCCGCCACCGGCGAAGCGTTGGAAGTGCTGCACGACGAAGAAGTAATGCAAAAAGTCGGGAAAGCGCTGCTGCATGGCCCAGAACCAGGGCACACCGATGACGGCGAACAGCAGCAGCCCGGGCCACCAAAGCAACCGGCCGATGAGCCGCCAGCGGCGCAGCAGCAAGAGCCACAGCAGCAGCACGCCGCCTGGAATGACGATCCCGATCAAGCCCTTGGCCAGCACACCCAACGCAGCCATTCCCCAGGCGCCGGCCAGTGCCGCCCGCCAGGGCTTGCCGGCATCGATCGACAGCGCCGCATCGGCGCCCAGCACGATCGTCGCGCTGATGCAACCGGCCACCAGCATGTCCAGATTGGCGAACTGCCCGCCCAGAAAGAAGAGCGGCTGCGCCAGCAGCGCCACCGCCGTCAGGTCGGCCCGATGGTCGCCCCACCAGCGCCGCAGAAACCACCACAGCGAGAACGCGCCCAGCGTCGCACCGGCCACCGAAGCCAGCCGCGCCGCCCATTCGTGCAAGCCGAACAGCGACATCGACGCCGCGGTGATCCAGTAGAACAACGGCGGTTTGTGGAAAAAGGGCAGGCCGTTGAGCGTGGGCACGAGCCAGTCGCCCGAATGCACCATTTCCCAGGCCACGCCGACATAGCGCCCTTCGTCGGGCAGCATCAGCGGACGGAGCCACGCGGTAGCCGTCAGCACGAGCAGCATCAGCGCCAGCACCGCCGCCGGTTTGCGGCGGGTGCCCCGGGTTGCCGCCCGCATCAGGCTTCCGTGTCCGGCGGGTCGCGGCCCAGGCGTTGCTTCACGACATACAGCGGCCGCCGTTTGACCTCTTCGAAGATGCGGCCCACGTATTCGCCGACCACGCCCAGCGAGATCAGCTGAATGCCCGCGAACAACATCAGGCTCACGGTGATGGTGGTCCAGCCGCTGACGCCGTTGCCTTCGGTGAAATACGCGGCCAGCAGGAAAGCACCGTAGAGCAGTGCGAGCGTGGCCAGCAGGAAACCGACCGCGCTGACGGCGCGCAGTGGCCAGGTCGTGAAGGCGGTCAGACCGTCGAGAGACAGACGCACCAGACGCCAAGCGCTGAAGTGGCTGCGACCGTGGGCCCGCGCTGCAGGCACATAGGGCACACCCACCGCGTCGAACCCGACCCAGGCATACAGGCCCTTCATGAAGCGATTGCGCTCGGGCAGCGCCATCAACGCGTGCACCACGCTGATGTCCATCAGGCGGAAATCACCGGCGCCGGCCGGCACGCGGAAGCGGTCGGCGGCGTTGACCAGCGCATAGAAGATGCGCGTGCCCAGGCGTTTGAAGGTGCTCTCGTCGCTGCGGTCCTGGCGCAACGCGTAGACCACGTCGGCCCCTTCGCGCCAGCGCGCAACGAACTCGGCGATCAGCGCCGGCGGATGCTGCAGGTCGGCGTCCATCATCACCACCACGTCGCCGCTGGCCGATTCGAGCCCGGCCGTGAGCGCAGCTTCCTTGCCGAAGTTGCGTGACAGGCGAATCGCGCTGAAGCCCGGGCGCTGCGCCCAGAGCGCCAGCAGCAGCGGCGTGGTGTCGGTGCTGCCGTCGTCGACCACGATGACCTGCCAGTCGTCGCTGCAGTCGGTCAGGCAGGCGCTGAGCTGCGGCAGCAGTGCAGCCAGGTTTTCAGCTTCGTTGTAGGCCGGCACCACGCAACACAGGCGCGGGCGCGCCGGCCGCGCGGCCGGCGCCAGTTCGGCGCGCGCCCGGTCTTCGAGATGCAGCGCGCTATTGGCTATCTCATCCCCCATCGGCATGTTCTCGCGCTTTTCCAAACCATCGCGAACCAGTAGTGGGCTCATCGCTCGATCCAAATTGGCGCCGGTCATCGGCGCCGGAGTGTCCAGGGGACTACCTTAATCGACGCTTAATGCTAGCGGGCGCGCCGAGCGCAAGAAATCGGCAGGCGACTACAGCCGCGCGCGCTGCCAGCCTGCGTGCCTTTTCTGGGCTGCCACCGAGCATCGGCTCCTTCTCAGAACACTCGGAGCTCCGATGGATTCGATCAACCGCGACCAACCCGAAGACAACCACCGCGACCTGCAGGGTCACGACGCCATCGAGCGCATCAAGGGCGTTGTCGACAAGACTTCGACTTGCTTCTTCTGCACGGCGATTGCCACCGCTGAATCCACAGCGACCCGCCCGATGTCGGTGCAGAAGGTTGACGGGCAAGGCAATCTCTGGTTCATGAGCGCTTCCGACAGCCACAAGAACCACGAGCTGGAGAAGGACCCGAAAGTGTCGCTGTTCTTCCAGGGGTCGGAGCATTCGGACTTCCTGCACTTGCGCGGCACGGCTTCGATCTCACGCGAGCGGCAGATGATCGACGAGCTCTGGGAGTCGGTGATGAAGACCTGGTTCACAGGTGGCAAGGACGACCCGCGCATCACGGTCATCAAGGTCGTGCCGACCGAAGGCTATTACTGGGACAACAAGCACGGCAACGTGGTGGCGGGCATCAAGATGATGATCGGGGCCGCCACCGGCAGGACGCTGGACGATTCGATCGAGGGCCGCGTGCGGCCCTGACTCTGCGCCCCATCAGCCTTCGATGTAAGCAGTGGCCAAGGTTTGCAGATGCTGGCGCGAAGCGGCGTCCAGATGCGGCAACAGCATTGCCAACACGTGATAGGCACCGCGGCCCAGTGAGGCCACTGCGCTTTGCGCTTCCAGTGCGCGGCGCGGGTCGCGCACGTATTCGTAACTTAACCAGTAGGTCAGCACCACCACCATCGCCGTGGCGACGGGGTCGGCCTCTTCGGGTGTGATGCGGATCACACCTTGCTGCGCCAGACCGCTCAGCACCGCGTGCATCGCCTTGTTCTTGTGGCGCAGCACGAACTGGAAATGTTTTTCCAGACGGCGGTTCTTGCTGAGCAGGTCGTTCAGGTCGCGATACAGAAAGCGGTAGCTCCAGATCAGCTCGAAGAACATGTGGAAGAAGAGCCACGCGTCTTCGACGTTCTCTACGCCATCGGCTGCCGAGAGGATCGGCTCCAGCGCACGTTCGTAGCGGTCGAACAGCGAGTTGATCAGCTCGTCCTTGGCGGGGTAGTGGTAGTACAGGTTGCCTGGGCTGATGTTCAGTTCAGCCGAGATCAGTGTGGTGCTGACATTGGGCTCGCCGAATCGGTTGAAGAGCGTCAGCGTCACTTCCAGGATGCGCTCTGCGGTGCGGCGTGGTTTCTTCTTGGGTGCGTTGTCGGCCATGGCAAAGCGATTCTGGCACCGGCTCGGCACCGGCCGACGGCCTGCCTACAATCGCGCGCTCCGATGACTGC
>JALYUN010000105.1 GCA_030853725.1 Pseudomonadota bacterium
TGCTTCTGTTTTCGGCCTGCGGGTTGCTGCTGCACCTGCTTCGCACCAGTTGGGCGGCGTTCCGCACGCCACCCCGGCCCGCACCGCAGGCGGTACTGCGCGAGCGTCAGAGGGATCAACCCGAACCCCTGCCACAAGCGGTGCTGCAGCGCATGCGCGCCGCCGATCTGCGCGAGGCGCAAGACACCCTGCCGCCGCCTTGATCGGCCGCAGCAAGCCGCAGCCTCAGTCCCGATCCGCCGGCATCGGCATCGGACCCGCCGGGTTCGCACCCAGCAGCACCGGTTCGGGCTTGGCTTTGCGCTGCCGCACCAGATAGCTGTAGAGCACCGGCACCACCACCAGCGTCAGCACGGTGGACGTGATGACGCCGCCGATGATGGCGCGCCCCATCGGGGCCTGGATCTCGCCGCCGTCGTTCAGCGCCAGCGCTAACGGCAACATGCCGAAGACCATCGCCATCGTCGTCATCACGATCGGCCGCAGCCGCGTCATGCCGGCTTCCAGCAGCGCGTCGGGCATGCTGGCGCCGCGCTTTCGGGCGTGGTTGGCGAAGTCCACCAACAGAATCGCGTTCTTCGTCACCAGCCCCATCAGCATCACCAGGCCGATCATGCTGAAGACGTTCAGCGTGCTGTTCCAGAACAGCAGCGCCAACATCACGCCGATCAACGCCAGCGGCAGGCTGGCCATGATCGCCAGCGGTTGCAGGAAGCTGCCGAACTGGCTGGCCAGCACGATGTAGATGAAGATCACCGCCAGCCCCATCGCGCCGATCAGCGCACCGAAGGCCTCGCCCTGTTGCTGCAGTTGGCCGCCGATGTCGAAGCTGTAGCCCGGGGGCAGGTTGGTTTCCTTGATGAGCTTCTGCACGTCATCGCCGACCTCGCCCACGCTGCGGTCCTTGACGCCGGCGAAGACCGCTTCGCGCCGCTGCAGGTTCTGGCGGCGGATGATGTTCGGGTTGAAGACACTTTCGATGGTGGCCACGCTCTCCAGTGAGATCGGGGTGCCGTTGGCCGCGAAGGCCACTGGCAGGCCGCGCAGTTGTTCGATGCGTTCGCGTTGGTTTTCGGCCAGGCGCAACACCACGTCGACCTGCTTGCCGTCGGGGGTGGTCCAGGTGGTGGCGGGCTCGCCGTTGACATAGGCCCGCAGGCTGCTCGCGAGTTCCGGTGCGGTGATGCCGAGTTCGCGCACGGCGTTGTCCTTGAGCCGCACCGCATAAGCCGGAATGCCCGGCTTGGCCGACGATTCCACGTCGACCACGCCCTTGATCTTGCCCACCTTGACCGCGAAGTCGTTGGCGATCTTCGCGAGCCCGTCCGGGTCGTTGCCCAGGATCGCGACATACACCGGGCGGTTGAAACCCAGGCTCGCGTCGGTGCCGGGAATCTTCGCGATCTGCTCGCGGATCGCGTTCTCGATCTGCTTCTGGCTGCGCGACCGGTCCTTGCGATCGACCAGCGAGATGCTGATCCAGGCCTTGTTGCGCTGACCCGCACCGCCGACCCGGGTCGAAATGTTTCGGACCTCAGGCAGTTTCGAAATGATGGCTTCGATCTGCCGCACCTTGGCATCGCTGCGTTCCAGGCTGGAGCCGATCGGCATCGTCAGCGCCAGTTGCGTGTAGCCCTGGTCGGTTTCAGGAACGAACTCGCTGCCCACCAGCGGCACCAGCGCCAGGGCGATCACGAAGCTCAGCACCCCGCCGGCCACCACCACGCCGCGCGGCGTGATCGTGGCGCTGCGCAGACGGCGCGCGCTCGTACGGTTTCGGGTGCCGTCTGCGTTGAACGGGTGCCCATAGGCGGGCAGCCAGGTGCGCCAGCGGCGCTCGGAAAAAATCCAGCGAATGCTGCGTTCATAGAAGCGGTGTAGCCATTCCATCGCCCGGTCGGTGCCGCGGATCATGTGCCCGATCACCGGCACGCGCTTCAGGTGCGCCGCCGGCGGGTCGTGCCACACCGAAGACAACATCGGGTCGAGCGTGAAGCTGACGAACAGGCTGATCAACACCGCCACCACCACGGTGATGCCGAAGGGATGGAAGAACTTGCCGACGATGCCGCCCATGAAAGCCACAGGGGCGAACACCGCGACGATCGCGAAGGTGGTGGCCATGACCGCCAGACCGATTTCGTCGGTGCCTTCGCGGGCCGCGCGAAAGTGGTCCTTACCCATGCCCACGTGGCGCACGATGTTCTCGCGTACCACGATGGCATCATCGATCAGCAA
>JALYUN010000113.1 GCA_030853725.1 Pseudomonadota bacterium
CTGCAGCAGCGGCTTGCGGTTGAAAGCGCGGTCGAGTTCGCGGGCGTCGACCGGCGCCTCCCGTTCGTCCAGCATGCGCACGTAGCCGCCCAGCGGCAGCGCACAAACAACGAACTCGGTTGCGTCGGGGCTCTTCTGACGGCGCCACAACACCGTGCCGAAACCGACTGAAAAGCGCAGCACCTTGACGCCACAGGCAACCGCCACGCGGTAGTGGCCGTATTCGTGAATCACCACCAACACGCCGAGCGTGAACAGAAAGGCGAGAACCGTGACGATCACTTTGCGAACTCCTTCATGAGCTGTGCGGCCGTCGCGCGGGCTTCCCGATCGAGTTCCAGCAGGTCGGCCAATGCATGGTTTTCGGGCAGTCGCGGCTGCATGCCGTCGAGGGTGCGCGCGTTGACGGTGTGAATCGCGGTGAAGCCGATGGTTCCGGCCAGGAAAGCCGCCACCGCGACTTCGTTGGCCGCATTCAGGATCGCCGTGGTGCCCAGCGGTGCGGCCAGTGCGTCGTAGGCCAATTGCAGGCCAGGGAAGCGGCGCGCGTCGACGGCTTCGAAGCTTAGCGCCTTCAGCGCCAAAAAGTCGAGCCGCGGCGCACCGGACTCGATGCGTTCGGGGTACGACAGACCGTAGGCTATCGGCACCTTCATGTCGGGCGTGCCCAGTTGCGCCAGCACCGAGCCGTCGCGGCAAACCACCATCGAATGGATGATGCTCTGCGGGTGGATCACGACCCGGATGCGCTCGGGTTCCAGGTCGAACAGCCAGCGTGCCTCGATCACCTCCAGGGCCTTGTTCATCATCGTCGCCGAGTCGACCGAGATCTTGCGACCCATGACCCAGTTCGGGTGCGCCACGGCCTGTTCCGGCGTGATCGCGTGGAACGCTGCAGGGTCATGCGCACGGAACGGTCCGCCACTGGCGGTCAACACGATGTGGTCGATGTGTGCCGGCCAGCGGCGGCGGTCTTCGGGTAGGCACTGGAAGATGGCCGAGTGTTCACTGTCGATCGGCAACAACGTCGCGCCGCCCCGTTGCACGGCGCGCATGAAAAGCGCACCGCCTACCACCAGGGCTTCCTTGTTGGCCAACAGCAAGCGCTTGCCGGCCTCGGCCGCGGCCATGCACGGCGGCAAACCGGCGGCGCCGACGATGGCCGCCATGACGCTATCGACGTCGTCGGACGCTGCCAACTCGCACAAGGCTTCCGCACCAGCGCGGACTTCGGTTTGCAGGCCGGCGCTACGGAGTTTTTCGCGCAGCAGGCGGGCCGCAGCTTCGGTGGGCACGACCGCCACGCGCGGTTCGAAGCGCACGCACTGTGCGTACAGGTCGTCGACACGGTGAAACGCACTCAAGCCGACGACTTGGAAGCGGTCGGCGTGGCGCGTCACGACATCGAGCGTGCTGCAGCCGACCGATCCGGTCGAACCCAGAATCGCCAGGCGCTGCGGCGCGGTGTTCATTGCAGCACTCAACCCACGCTCCGCGCGGTCAGCGTCAACACGGCCAGCGCCGCGGGCAACACCGGCAGCAAGGCATCGACCCGATCGAGCACGCCGCCGTGCCCCGGCAGCAGGTTGCTGCTGTCCTTCGCGCCGGCCGCGCGCTTGACCAGGGACTCGATCAGGTCACCCATCACGCCAAGCCCCACCAACCACAACAGTGCGAGTTCGCCACCGATCACCCCCAGGTCCTCGAACAGCCGGGTGTACAGGCTCGGTCCGTCGAAGCCGAAACGGCGGTCGAGCCAGACCCACAGCAGGGCCAGCAACAGCACCCCGACCATGCCCGACCAGACGCCTTCCCAGCTCTTGCCAGGACTGATCGAGACCGCAAGCTTTCGGCGTCCGAAGCGCCGTCCGCCGAAGTAGGCCGCCACATCCGCCATCCACACCAGGCACAGCACCGACAACATGAAGTTGATGCCGATGCGATGCGCCTGCGCCAGCGCCAGCCAGGCCGCCCACAGCGCCAGCAGTCCAAAGACCCAGCGCATCAACCGCGGCAATTGCGGCCACGCCTTGGGCCCGGTTCGCAGCCCCACCGCGCTACCCACCAGCCACAGCACCACCACCGACCACCACAGCAACACCGGTGGCCGCGCCGGCTCGGCACTTCCGACCACGACCCAGCCGTTGAAGATCGACGCCATGCCGGCCAGCGCGACTGCAGCGCCCAACCACACGGCCATACGATCGCTCGCCTGGTTCAGCCGCCCCCACTCCCACCCCGCGGCCGCCATCAGCGCCAGCGTCAGCAGCGCGAAGGGCCACGCGCTGGCTGCGAACAGCGAGCCCAGCAACAACCCGACGAGCACCAGCGCGGTGATGATCCGCTGCCGCAGCACGGCGCTAGCTTCCTTCGGACACGACGGAAGGCGGGCCGATGGTGCCGAAGCGGCGGTCGCGTTGCGCATAGGCCAGCAAGGCAGCGTCGATCTCGCCGGTGCCGAAATCAGGCCACAGGCATTCGGTGAAGAACAGTTCCGAATACGCCGCCTGCCACAGCAGGAAATTGCTGATTCGCATCTCACCGCCGGTGCGAATGAACAGGTCCGGATCGGGCGCGAACGACAGTGCCATGTGCCGCGCCAGCCAGGCTTCGTCGACCGATTCGGCGGTCATGCCTTCGGCGATCGCCTTGCGGCAGGCTTGCACCACGTCCCAACGCCCGCCGTAATTGAAAGCCACCGCCAGGGTGATTCGCCGGTTGTTCTCGGTCAGCTTCTCAGCGTGTTCCCAGGCCTTTCGCAACTGCTCCGACACCGCAGAACGATCACCGACGATGCGGATGCGAACGCCGTCACCAGCCAGCTTCCCCAGGTATTTGGACACCGCCACCAGCACCAGGCTCATCAGGCCGGAGACCTCCTCGCTCGGGCGTTTCCAGTTCTCGGACGAAAAGGCGAACACCGTCAGATACTCGACCCCCCGATCGGCGAAGGCATTGACGGCGCGCACCAGTGCGTCCACGCCCTGCTTGTGGCCGAAGAAGCGTGGCATGAATCGCTGGCGCGCCCAACGGCCATTGCCGTCCATTACCACCGCCACGTGGCGCGGCACGGCACCAGCCGCGTCGCTTTCGTGGCGGGCGGACGGCACCGCGTCGGAAAGGTCAGACATGCGCACGAGGCTCAGCGCAGTTCAAGAGAGCCGATCGCGCATCAAACCGCCATGACCTCGGCTTCCTTGCCCTGTACCAGGCGGTCGACCTCGGCAATCGTGCGGTCGGTCAGGCGCTGCACATCGTCTTGCGAACGGCGCTCGTCGTCTTCGCTGACCGTCTTGTCTTTCAGCAGGCGCTTCAGATGGTCGTTGGCCTCGCGACGCACGCTGCGGGTGGCGATCTTGGCGTCTTCGCCGGCATTGCGCACCACCTTCGTCAATTCTTTGCGGCGCTCTTCGGTCAGCGCCGGCATCGGCACCCGCAACAGGTCGCCTTGCGAAGCCGGGTTCAGGCCCAGGTCCGATTCGCGAATCGCTTTCTCGATCTTCGCCGCCAGGCCCTTCTCCCAGGGCTGGACGCTGATGGTGCGCGCGTCCAGCAGCGTCACGTTGGCGACCTGGCTGATCGGCACCATCGAGCCGTAGTACTCGACATGCACCTGGTCCAGCAAGCCGGGGTGGGCGCGGCCGGTGCGAATCTTGTGCAGTTCGTTCTTGAAGGATTCGATCGACTTCGCCATCTTCTGTTCGGCGGTGGTCTTGATCTCTGAAAGAATTTCGTCGGACATGAAAAGCGGACTCCTCAAACGTGGACGAGCGTGCCTTCGTCTTCGCCCATCACCACGCGCTTCAACGCGCCGGGTCTGAAGATGCTGAAGACCTTGATGGGCAGCTTCTGGTCACGGCACAAAGCGAAAGCCGTTGCGTCCATCACCTGCAGGTTGCGGGAGATGGCTTCGTCGAAAGTGATTTGGGTGTAGCGGGTGGCCGATGCGTCTTTCTTCGGGTCGGCGCTGTAGACACCGTCGACCTTGGTAGCCTTCAGCACCAACTCGGCTCCGATCTCGGCGCCACGCAAGGCGGCCGCGGTGTCGGTGGTGAAGAAGGGGTTGCCGGTACCGGCGGCAAAGATCACCACCTTGCCTTCTTCCAGATATTGCAAGGCCTTCGGCCGCACGTAGGGCTCAACTACCTGTTCGATGCTGATGGCCGACATCACGCGCGCCGTCATGCCTTCCTGGCGCATGGTGTCGGCCAGTGCCAGCGAGTTCATCACCGTGGCCAACATGCCCATGTAGTCGGCCGTTGCGCGGTCCATGCCGACGGCTCCGCCGGCCACGCCGCGGAAGATGTTGCCGCCGCCGATGACTACCGCCACCTCGCAGCCGAGCTGCGTGATCTCTTGTACTTCACGCACCATGCGAACGATCGTCGCACGATTGATGCCGAAGGCGTCCTCGCCCATCAAAGCCTCGCCCGACAGCTTCAAAAGGATGCGCTTGTATGCCGGCATCGAAATCAACTCCTCAACAAGGTGCGGCAGTGTAAGTGGCGGCCCGGTTGCACCGGGGTCCTGGCAGTCGCCGCCTTTGGCTTTACGTGGACCGGTCTATCCCCGGAGCCGTCCTACTGC
>JALYUN010000131.1 GCA_030853725.1 Pseudomonadota bacterium
CGGTGTGCCAGCGCGATTCGGGCGCGGGTGCCGAGACAGTGAGCATGTCGTTGACCTTCTCGACACCGTGGACGTTGCCGCAACACAGCAACACTTTCTCTTTGGTGGCCTGGTCGGCGACCGTGCCCGAGACCGTGACGGTGGAGGCCGGCGCGTCGAAAGCCACATCCAGACCATCGACCTTCAACCCCTGCGCCACCACGTAGTTCTCGATCGCCGTGCCGGCGGCCTTGCTCAACGCGGCCACGTTCTCAGGCGTCGGCTCGGCCTTGGCCTTGACCTCGGCAGCCTGCGCTTCACCCTTGCCGAACAGTTTCTCTCCTGCCTCTTTCATGAACGACATCAAACCCATGCTTGTTCTCCCGTTGCGGTTGTGGATCGTGAACCTAGCATCTTAGGCGTTGCCACCATCGCCCCATCCGCAGCCGTGAAAGTCTTCGCAATCGTCCTGTCGCTGCTGTGTGCCCAACTGGTGTTCGCTGCCGACGGCAAACTCCTCTTGACCGGTGGCGTCAGCACCATCGACGGCCCTGCTGGTGGTGGTCTGTCACCGTGGGCCGTGACCGGCGGCTATGCCACCGAGGGACAGCTCGGTGGTACCGCTTACCTCACCGGGGTTCGTACCGGCAACTACGCGCTGACGGGCTACGGCGCTGCGGTATCGTGGAATGAACGCGTTGAAGCCTCGGTCGCGCACCAGGACTTCGATGCGCGCGACAACTTGGCGCCACTGGGTCTGCCGGGCCTGCATCTGAGGCAGGACATCTTCGGCTTGAAGCTGCGCCTCCTCGGCGATGCGATCCTCGACAGTGACACCCTGCTGCCGCAGGTGGCCGTGGGTCTGCTGCACCGCCGCGCGGACCCTGGCGGACTCGGCCCGACGCTGAACGGCCCGCTCGGCGCGCGCGACGGTGGCACCGAGTTCTACGCCAGCGCCACCAAGTTGCTGTTGCGCCAGGCTGTGCTGGTCAACCTGACGTTGCGCTTGTCGGACGCCAACCAGGGGGGGTTGTTGGGTTTCGGTGGCGCACAGGCCGGCAGCCGTCGCCTGTTGCCGGAAGTCACGCTGGCGTGGTTGCCCAGCCGCTTCGTAGCGATCGGTGCCGAAGCCCGTATCAAGCCCGACAACCTGAACCGGAGCGTGCTCGGTGCCGGTGCGCTGAAAGAAGACGACTGGTTCGACCTGTTCGTGGCCTGGACCCCGAACAAGCATGTTTCGCTGACGCTGGCGGCTGTCGACCTGGGCCGGATCGCACCCGCATTGCAGCCGAAGCGGCAACGGGGCGGTTACCTATCGGCGCAACTCGCGTATTGACGCTGCAGCGCCGGTCGCACATGCCGCGGGCTGGCTCCGGACTACATCAACGGATCGTGTAGCCGCGCGCGTCCATGCAGGCTTCGACCGAGCGGTGGAATACCGACGCATCGGCCATGGCCGCAGGCTGCGTCGTGGCCCACCGGTCGCAGGATCGGCGATCGGCTTCGGCTTGCTGCGGCGACTGGTGGTTGCGCGGGTAGACCACCGGGTCGGGTGCGCTGGGCGGCGGCGGCGGCGCGTACACCGGAGCGGGCGTCACGTACACGGGTTCGCGATCGGCCTCGTAAACCGCCAGCGGCAAACCGATGCCGATGCCGATAGTAGGCCCCCAGACCGACCAGCCCGGCCCGCGCCAACCGGACCCG
The DNA here is from genome assembly GCA_030853725.1 of Pseudomonadota bacterium. Taxonomy (GTDB): domain Bacteria; phylum Pseudomonadota; class Gammaproteobacteria; order Burkholderiales; family Burkholderiaceae_C; genus Rubrivivax. Next base: position 1,684 of record JALYUN010000131.1, read on the forward strand.
CGCCAGTAGCCTGGATAACCGTGGCCGCCGTAATACCGCGGACCGCCGTAATGCCCACCGTAATGCCCACCGTAATACCCTCCGTAATGACCGCCGTCATGACCACCGTGGTAGCCACCCCGGTTTCCGCCACGCACCTGAACCGCTACACCGGGCACGCCGACCCCTACCGAGAAACTGGGTCCTGCATGGGCCCCGGTTGCAAACGTCAGCAGGCAGGCACAGACCGCCGCCCCGATCAGCGCCTGGCGAAGAGGTCGAGTCAGCTGCGGCGACGCGGGCCTGGATATGGTGGTGATGTTCATCAGATCATCATGCACGTGTCCCCTGCACCGGGTTGTAAGAGGATGTCCCGCAGCTTGCAAAGATGCGTGAAGCGAACGCTTCGAAGGCCAGCGCCGCTCAGCGGTCGTGATGGCGCTCGGGCACCCGCGAAGCCAGCGTCGAGGGCTGGTAGGTCGGCTCGAAACGGCAGCCCGGCCCGAAGCGCGTCTGCAACGCCATGCACCGCCCCGCCACGTCTTGCGGCGTCGGTTTGCGGCCGGTGTGCACCCAGTCCAGCAGCGCGGCCATCGCGGCCGGGTAGTCCGGGTCGGCCAGGTAGCTGTGTTCGTGGTCCAGGGTGAAGGTCTGCAGCAGTCGATCCGAATGCCCGGCCTTGGCCACCGTTTCGGCGAAGGCGGATTCGAGTTCGACGAAGGCCGTCGGGTCATCGATGGCATGCACGGTCAACGTCGGCACCGCGAGCTGGCCTGTGAGGTCGGTGTCGGCAGCGAACCCGGCCTGCGCGGCCGGGTTGGCGGCATAACGGGCAACGGTCTCGTTCAGCAGGTCGTCGTTGCTGGAGCCGCGGTAGCGCACACCGATGTTGCCGAATACCGGCTTGCCACCGCTGCGCCGCGCGATGTCGCGGAACGTGAAGGTGGCGAACGACAGATGCGACTGGACCGAACGCGCCGGGATGTGGATCACGTCGACGATGGTCTTCAGCCGCTCGGCCTGCACGGGGCTGCGCTCGGCTGCCGGCTGACCGATGCCCAGACATTCGCGGGTGCGCGCCGCCAGATCGGCCGCAGTCATCGTCGAGCCTTCGGGCAGGCCCATCCACAGCGGGTAGGCGGGCTCCGAGGGCCGCGGGTGGTTGTGACACAGCGCCTGATAGACCACGCGCAGATCCAATCGGAAATCGTAGGAACGCGAGCCACCGCCCAACACGCCGCTGGTCAGCAGTACGGCGTCGTAGGACTGCGCAGTACCGCGCGCACCACCCTGGATTTCAGCGGCCTTGGCGGCCACGCTCGCACCCCAACTTTGGCCGTGCAACACGGTGGTCTGTATCGTTCCGAGTTGCTGCACGGCGATGCGCTGCAGCCGTTCGATGTCGGCGGCGGCCGAGCGCACTGCCACGCCGCCCTGATGAAAACTGGTGCCGGCCCAGGCATAGCCGGCACGCACCATGACAGCCCATCGCTTCAGGTCGGCGACCACCCGTTCTGGCTTCGGCGGCCCGAGCGTCGGCCCGCCATGCGCATGCAGCACCAGCGTGCCGGCCCAGTTTGCCGGCCGCGCGACCATCACATAGGCGCCGGCCGAGTCCTGCCCGGCCCAGCATTGCGTGCCAGCCGGGACTTCGGTCGGGCAGGACGTGCTGGCGAGTGCCTTTTCGGGCGGCGGCGGGTGGGTGGCGCACGCGGCCAACCCCAGGGCCGTTGCCGCTGCGAGCCAGGCGGCCTTCATGACCGCACCCGGCTGCGCAGGCCCACCAGCAGCAGGCCGCCGGCCATCAGCCAGAGCGTGGCCGGCTCAGGCACCGCTGCGGTGAAGCCCAACTGCTCGCTGGCCACACGTTGCAGCAGCAGCGCGTCGGCGCGGCCGATGCGCAGGTCGGCCGCGGCCTGTTCGCCGCCGCCGAGCGAGAGCGGGTCGAGTCCGGTCAGCGTGCCGAACAGCGTCAACGCGCTCAAGTAAGAGCCGTATTTGCTGGCGTGGGTGCCGTCGTCGAACCACAGGTCGAGCAGGCCGTCGGTGGCGGCGTTCGGGCCCCAGAAATCGGCGGTGGCAAGACCCTGGTCGACCGCGCGCTGGAACGATTCACCGACCGGTGAGATGCCGGCGATGCCACCGGTGCCATCGGCTCCGGCCAAGGCCGCGGCGGCGGCGTGCGCCAGCCGCAGGTCGGCGGTCATCGCGCCCAGGTTGCGGTAGTAGGTGTCGGCGGGGGTGTTGGTGCGGGTGACGGCGCCGGTGACGGGGTCGGTGGTGGTGACGAAGGCGCCGTCGACCAGATTCGGCCGGGCCCAGGTCTCATATAGATAGACCTGGCTCGCGGCACTGGCGAAGCTGTTGGCCGGAATGTTGCGCAGCGTGTTGCAACTGCCTGAAGTGGCGCCGGTGGCCGCCTGGCATGCGGCAGTGCGGTCGGGCGCTGTGGCGCCGGCGAATAAGTCGCGTTCACGGTACGACTGCGCCAGCCCCTGGTGCACGAAGTCTTCGGTCTTGTCGACGTAGTTCAGGAACCAGTCGGGATTGGACGCCAGACCGGGCTGCTTCGGCAGCGATTCGTCGCTCTGCTCCTGCAGCACCACCTTGCCCCAGGTCTGCGAACCGATGTTGCCGCGCAGGTCCCAGCCGGCCGAATTGGTGTTGAGGAAATGGCCGCGGAGCGAAGCCGCATTGCGCGTGGACAGTGCCACGTCGTAGTCGAGCCCGGCTTGCACCGTGAACTGTTTGAAGATGCCCGGCACACCACCTCAGGGGTGCGGCTCGAAAGCGTTGCTGCCGGCGGGGTTGGCGGCCCACATCGCCGCCGTCAAATCGCGCACGTTGGCGGCGTTGTAGCTCATCACCGGGTCGATGCGGCCGAAGGTGTAGCTGTTGCCGACGAACAGCACCGAAACGGTTTCGGCGTGGGCCGGCACGGCGGTGACCAGGGCGGCACAGGTGCCGATGAGCAGGGCAAGACGTTGCATGCTGAAGTCTCCTCGTGTTGCGGCGGGCACGTGCCGGAAAGACTAGCGGATGACCGACCGGTTGCCGATCGGGGCCTGCCCGGTCTGCATAGCGCGGTTCAGCTGCCGCAGATCCGCGGCAGCGCATCGCCGATCGGCATGCGGATCACCGCGTCGGCCATTCCATCCATCGGCGTCGGCTGGTCGTTGACGATCACGATCTTGGCGCCGACCTGGTGCGCATGCGGCACTGCGCCAGCCACCGGGTAGACCTGCTGCGTGCTACCGACTGCCAGCAGCACCTGCGCTTCGGTCACCGCCGCCATCGCGCGTTCGATCAACTCGGGCACCAGCATCTGGCCGAAAGAGATGGTGTCGCTTTTCAAGATGCCGCCACAGGCAGTGCAGGCCGGGTCGGCGTCGCCGTGTCGCACCCGCTCCAGCACGGCGATCATCGGCGTGCGTTCGCCGCAGTTCCAGCACATGGCGCGGTGCATCGTGCCGTGGACTTCGATGATCCGCCCGGCGCTGTTACCGGCACTGCGGTGCAATTCGTCGATGTTCTGTGTGATGAGCGCATGCAACTTGCCGCGCCGCTCAGCGCCACCAGCGCGCGGTGGCCGCGGTTGGGCTGCGCCGACCACGCGGTGCTGTGCAGCCGCGCCTGCCAGGCCGCGGAGCGCACCTGCGGGTCGGCCAGATAATGCTGCAGCGTGGACTGCGCCTCGGCCTTCGGGTTGCGCGTCCACAGGCCCTGCGGACCGCGGAAGTCCGGGATGCCGGAATCGGTGGAGACGCCGGCGCCGGTGAGCACCACCACGCGGTCGGCGGCGTCGATCCAGCCGCGGGCGTGTTCGATGGCGATCCGGCCGCGGCGATGCGCTCGACCACTGGGTGTGACAGCCAGTAGGCCAGATCGGCCGCAGACTGCAGATGCCGCGGCACGCGCGTCAGGGTTCGCTCCGGGACGGGATGATCGCGTGCGCGCTGCCACGTTCAGCGTTGCAACCACGGCCGGTGCATCAGTCCGAAGACGGGCGAAGGCGCCGCCACGCCGGCGTCGAAGGGGTGCAGCGTGCGCCCGCCGAAACCGGCGCGGATTCTCAGCACATACAGCCGCGTCTCGGCATACGGCGGCACGCCCAGATAGCGCTCCACCGCGCGTTCGCCGGCGTTGTAGGCGGCGGCTACCAGGGTCACGTCGCCCTGGAACGTGGCCATCAGCCATCGCAGGTAGGCCATGCCGCCGCGCAGGTTCTGCACTGCGTCCCGCGCGTTGTTGACGCCGAAACGGCTGGCGGTGTCAGGCATCAGTTGCATCAGTCCGACCGCGCCTTTCGGTGACAGCGCCTGGCTGTCGAAGTGGCTCTCGGTGGCGATGAAGGCCAGCACCAGCGCCGGGTCCAATTGGTACTGCGGTGCCACCAGGTTCACGTAGCGCACGATCGCCGGCGGTGCGCCGGGCGGCAACGGCAGTGGCAGGCGTTGCGCTGGCGCGTTGCGGGCGGAAGGCTTCGGTGCTGGCGGTGTGGCCGTGGCCACCGCGTCGTCTTCGGGTTGCAGCAGGCACGGCGGCGGCGGGCCTTGGGGCGTGCCCATGCGCGCCAGGATGTTCTTTGCCTGCTCGAAGCCCTGTTCGGCTGCGGCCGCAAAAAGGTGCGCGGCCTGGGCCTCGTCGCGCTGCACACCGCGGGCGTTGGTCAGCATCCAGGCCAGGTTGAACTGCGATTCGGCGTCGCCGTAACGCGAAGCGCGGCAGTACAGCTCGGCGGCTTTCACCGGGTCGCGCGGCTGTCCGTCGCCGTACTCGTAGGCCTTGGCCTCTTCGCGCCAACGCAGCACTTTGGAAGGCACTACCGGCCCGGTCTCGGGCGGCGGTGTGGCGGGCCGCGGCAACTCGTCCAGCGAGGGCAGCTGGGCCCAGCCAGCAGCTGCCGCGGTGAGCAGCACACTCGCAGCCACGACTCGGCGCCAGGGGATGATCGGCAGGTTCGGCAGGCACGGTCTCTTCACCGGCCGCAGTCTAGGGTCGTGGCAGGGGCAACCGCCCGCGGGCCGCTCCGAGCGCACGGGCTCGCAGGCTATCGTTCACGGTCCTGCCGTTGTCGATGCCGCCCGTTCCCCGTTCGCCCCGCCATGCCCCCGAGCATTCCGAGCTGCGGGTGTTCGTGGCCTGGGCGCTGATCGGGCTGGTCAATGCCTCGATCCATCTGGCGGTGGTGGTGGGCTTGGTCGAAGGTCTGCGAACGAACCCCGTGCTCGCCAATGGGTGCGCCTTCATCGTCGCCAACCTGTTTTCGTTCTGGGCCAACAGCCGCTGGGCCTTCCGCGCCCGGGCCACGGGCGGACATTTCCTTCGGTTCTTCACCGTATCGCTGGTGGGACTGGCGGCCGCACTCGGCGCCAGCGCGCTGGCTGCCGCTTTGGGTTGGAATTACCTCTTCGGTGTGGCCATTACCTTCATCGTGCTACCGGTGATGACTTTCAGTGCGCACCGTTTCTGGACCTGGGGCGGCGCGCCGCCGTGACGGCGATGGTGCGGCGGGTTTTGACGCAAGCGCGTGGCGCTGGCGTCGCCGGCGGTCTCAACTGGGCGGCTGCAGCGGTGGTACTGGCGCTGGCCACGGCGGTGTTGCACGGCGGCGCGGTTTTCGCGGGCTGGATTTACGACGACGCGCCGCAACTGCGATTTGCCGCCACGCATGCCCCCTGGCAGTACTTCTTCGTTCCGGCCGTGATGCGGCAGCAGTCGTATGCCCACATCACGCCCTTCAACTCGTTCTTCTACGACCTCGGCCTGCCGCTGTTCGGCCTGAACGCTGCCGGGCACCACGTCCACCTGCTGCTGGTGCTGTGGCTCGCGGCGCTGGCGACCTGGTTCCTGTTGCGGCCGTGGGTCGGGGCCGGGCTGGCGCTGGCCGGTGCGCTGCTGTGGCTGGCGATGCCGCCAACCGGCGTTGTCGCCCATCTGCTGATGACCGGCCACTACGCTTACGGGCTCTTGTTTTCGGCGTTGGCGCTGGCGGCTTTTGCGCGTGCCGTTCGGAGTGATTCGGCACGCTGGGCAGTGCTGTCTGCGCTCTGCTACGGGCTCGCCTGCCTGTGCAAGGGGCTGTATGTGCCGCTTCTGCTGGTATTCGTGGCCTGGCCCGGACTGCCGTGGCGTCGCCGGCTGCGCCTGACGGCCGCAACGGTCGTCGTCGGCGCTGCGTATGCGGCTTGGCGACTGCAGGTATTGGGCGGCATCGGCGGCTATGCAGCGCTGGCAGGCGGACCGGCAACGCTGCGACTCGACCCGGCAAGCTTGCTGGGTGGTCTGCATGCGCTGCAGGAGAGCGTATTCGGTATTGGGTGGTCGGGCTGGTTGGCTCTCGCTTTGATGCTGGTGGTCGTGGTCATTGCGGCGGCCTCGACCCGCCGCAGCACGGCGCCGGGATTCGTAGGGGCTTGCGCGGCAGCACTGCTGGCACCGGTGCTGCCGCTGGTGCTGTTCAACTTGCCTTACGGCCTGGGGCGCGTGGCACTCTTGATCGGCTTCGGCGTGGTGGTGCTGTTCACCTGGCAACTCTCGCGTCTTCGACTGTGGGGTCGGCGTGGCGCGCTGGTCCAGCTCGGCCTTGTTGTGGCGCTCTTCGGCTTGCTGGCGTTCGGGCAGCGTCATGCAATGGATGGCGCGGTCGCTGAACAGCGTGCGCTCTCAACAGCCAACGATTTCCTGATTCATGGCGATCCGAAAGAATATCTGGTGGCCGAAGGGCTGGGCAGCATCAACTACCTGCTGGCCATGCGAGAGGTGGTGTTCAGGGTTCAGGGCCGTGTGGCACCGCGCGTGGTCGAGACCGACGATGAACTGGTTGCGCTGGGCCCCACCCGCGGTGCTGCCGCGTGGGCGTGGCAGCCGGTGTGCGATTGCTTGCAGCGCATGGGTGACGCCTACGGGCCGCGTGTGGCGGCCATTCAGAGCCGCTGGACTGCCGGCGAGCCGCTGGCATTGGGTGTGAAGGCGCGCATCGACGACAACGGTCGCGTCAAGACTTTTCGTTGGCATTTCAGCGGCAGCCCCGGCCAGCATCGCGTCGAAGTGCGCCACATGGTGCTGCTCGATTTGTCAGCAAGCGGGGCGCTGGCTTTCGGGCTGGACCAGACCTTCTGGCCACCCGAGCCGGCGCAGCTGCGCTTCTCCGTGATGGCGGCCGACGGCGCGGTCAAGCGGTCGCCCTGGATGCCGCTGTCGTTGTCGACCACCGGCGCGCTGCACTGGGACAGTGAACAGGACCGGCCGGGCTCGCCGATAATGCCGCCGTGAAGCAGGCCAGACCGCCGCTGGTGCGATCGTGGAAACACGGCACTGGAGGAAGGTCCGGACTGCACAGAGCAGCGCAGCAGCTAACGGCTGCCCACCGCGAGGTGAGGATCAGAGCAACAGAGACGAGTCAGTGCGGGGTCCCGGTGCAGGGTGCTCTGTGAGCTGCCGGCGCAGGCCGGCAGGGCCGCAAGGCCCCCGGGCGCAAGCCCGGAGCGAGCAGCCACCCAGTCCGGGGCAAGACCCCGGACTGGGTGAAACGGGCAATCTCTGCGCGCAGCAACACCAAGTAGGCCGGCGTTGACGTGGCTCGCGGAGCCGGCGGGTAGGTGGCACCGAGCCGAAGGGCGACCTTCGGCCCAGATGAATGGCGGTCACGGCGGTCTGCGCGCAAGTGCATGCCGCTGCACAGAATCCGGCCTATCGGTCTGCTTCACACTTTTTTTTCCGAGAGGTCCAGGCGGCGTGGCCCCGCCCCCGAGGGGGTGAGAAGCTCGGGAACGGCCCTTTGTTTTCTCACCGGCAACCGATGAATCCCGACTCCCATCTGCTGTGGCGCGGCGCGCGCTGGCAACTCGCGCTGCTGCTGGCCTGCCTGGGCATGTTGGGGCCGTTCTCGATCGACACCTACCTGCCGGCCTTCGCCGGTATCGGCCAGTCGATCGGCGCGACCCCGGCCGAGATGCAGCAAACGCTGTCGAGCTATCTGCTCGGCTTCGCGGTCATGAACCTGTTCCACGGTGCGTTGTCGGACACGGTCGGCCGGCGCCCGGTGATCCTCAGCGGCATCGCGCTCTTCACGCTGGCTTCGGTGGGCTGTGCGCTGTCACAGAGCATCGGGCAGTTGGTGTTCTTCCGTGCCGTGCAGGGCTTGTCGGCAGGCGCCGGCATGGTGGTCTCGCGCGCGATCATCCGCGACATGTTCCTGCCGGCCGACGCCCAACGGGTGATGTCACAGGTGACGATCTACTTCGGCATTGCGCCGGCCGTGGCGCCGATGGTCGGCGGCTTCCTGTTCGTGCATGTGGGCTGGCATTCGATCTTCTGGCTGCTGGCGGTGCTGGGGCTGCTGTTGTGGGTGGCCAACTGGCGTCTGTTGCCTGAGACGCTGCACGCCACCCAGCGCCAGTCCTTCAATGCACGCAACCTGCTCAGCGGCTATTGGCAAATGGTGAAGAGCCCGCGCTTCATGGCGCTGGTGTTGGCCAGCGGCGTGCCCTTCAACGGCATGTTTTTGTATGTGCTGTCAGCGCCGGTGTTTCTGGGCGACCTGCTGCAGTTGCCGCCGCAACATTTCTTCTGGTTCTTCATGATCACCATCAGCGGCATCATGGGCGGTGCATGGCTTTCGGGGCGGCTGGCCGGCAAGGTCAAGCCGCGCCACCAGATCCGCCACGGCTTCGTGATCATGTTGGCGGTGTCGGTGCTCAACGTGGTGTTGAACCTGTTGTTTCCGGCCGAGTTTTGGTGGGCGATGCTGCCAGTCGGCATCTTCGCTTTCGGCTGGGCCCTGATGGTGCCGGTGGTGACGCTGCTGGTGCTGGATCTGGTGCCCGAACGCCGCGGTATGGCTTCGTCGGTGCAGGCCTGCGTCGGCAGCCTGGCCAATGCGTTGGTGGCCGGCGCGCTGGCGCCGCTGGTGATGCATTCGGCGCTGGGACTGGCACTGACTTCCATGGCGCTGATGGGGGTCGGCGTCGTGGCCTGGATCTGGGTCAAGCCGCGCTTGCCACGCTGAAATTGAGCCCCCAAGCTCGCTTGCGGTAGCGCAGTCGATGCGCTCAAGTCGGGTTGCTTGCCGGTCGATACCAAAGCCATGCATCGACCTATCCGCCCTTCCAATCGCCTGGCGCTATGGCTGCTGCTCGCTGCGGCGCTACCCGCCTTCGCGTCTGAGCCGACGGCATCGAAGGAAATCCCGGCGCATGCGGTGCCTGCTATGCAGGCTGATGCAACGCCCGCGACCGATCCGATCGAGCGGCTGCGCCAGCGTCTGGCCGAGCGCCTGGCCGGCGGCCGGGCAGCACCCAGCGCGGCTTCTGGCGACCTGCAGGTGGTGGCTCGCACCGGATCGGTCAAGACGGTGTCGGCGCCGCTGGCCGCGCCGGGGCGCCCGTCACCCCGGCGGCGTATCGGCAAGGCCACAGATGCCGACGCGGCTCATGACTACAAGCCCACGCACTGGTCTTATGCCGGCACCGGCGGCCCGCAAGCCTGGGCCGATCTGAAACCCGAATTCGCGCTGTGCGGCAACGGCCAGCGCCAGAGCCCGATCGACATTCGCGGCGGTCTGGCGGTCGACCTGGACCCGGTGCGCTTCGACTACCACGCCACGCCCTTCGGTGTGCTGGACAACGGCTATACCGTGCAGGTCAACGTGGCGCCGGGCAACAGCATCGACATCGGCGGCAAGCGCTTCGAGTTGCTGCAATTCCACTTTCACCGCCCGGCCGAAGAACGCATCGACGGCCGCAGCTTCGAGATGTCGCTGCACCTGGTGCACAAAGACGAGCAAGGCCGCCTGGCCGTGGTGGCGGTGCTGTTCGAAAAAGGCGAGAAGCAGTCCGAGGTGCAGAAGGTCTGGAACAACCTGCCGCTGGAGCGCAACCAGGAGTCGGCCGCACGAACCCCGCTCGACCTGCTGAAGTTGCTGCCCGATGACCGCCGCTACATCACCTACATGGGCTCGCTGACGACACCGCCGTGTTCCGAAGGGGTGCAGTGGATCGTGATGCGCCAGCCCGTGACGCTGACCGCCGAGCAGATCGGCATCTTCGCTCGTATCTATCCGATGAATGCGCGGCCGTTGCAGGCTTCGGCCGGGCGCCGAATCATCCAGTCGCAATAGCGTTGACGCGCGCCGGGGCGCAGTAGCGCGACTGCGAAGTTGGAGGGGTCGTGTGGCGTCGCAACAAATCATCTGATGCGTTACGAGCGGGCACAATGACGCGCTTCTGATGCGCCCTCGTGAACGGCTACATGCATCCTCAACAGCGCTGCGTCGGTGGTCTCGCACGACGCTGGCGAGGCGCGGCCGGGTGGCTTGCGTTGGTAATGAGCTGGCTGTTGCCGGTGTTGTTGGCGACAGCGGCTTGGGGTGTTTCTGCTGCAGCGCTGCCGTCAGCCTCGGACCCCGCAGCCGATGTCTACCTCTATGACGTGGTTGAAGGGGACACGCTGATCGGCATCGCCGAGTTGCTGCTGGACGACCCGGCCGACTGGCGCCAGATCCGCACGCTCAATGCGGTGGCCAAACCGCGGCGTCTCAGACCGGGCAGCCGGTTGCGGTTGCCGCTGACGCTGATGCGCCGGCGCGAAATGTCGGCCGAGGTGGCCTTCATGCAGGGCCAGGTCAGTGCGCAGTCCGGAACGGCAGCGGCCCGCGATCTGCAACCGGGTGACCTGGTTCGGCGCGGCGACCTGCTGCGCACCGGCGCGGCGTCGAGCCTGACGCTGGCCCTTCACGATGGCTCGCGCATCGTGATCTGGGCGTCGAGCCGGGTTCGCATCGCAGAGCTCCTGGCGCTCGGCCGCGCCGGCATTCCGCTGGTGCGGCTGGAAGTGGAGCAGGGCGACGCCGAGATGCGCGTGGCGCCGGCCGCGCCGCTGCGGCGCTTCGAGGTCGACACGCCGGCCATCAACCTGGGGGTGCGCGGCACCCAGTTCAGAACCCGGGTCGACGCAGCCGGAACTTCACGCGTGGAAGTCCTGAAGGGACGCGTGCAAGGGTGGGTGGACCGCCAGACGGTGCCGATCGACGCCGGGCTCGGGCTGGTCGCGATTCCGGGCCAGGCCTTGTCAGCACCGCAGCCCCTGCCCGGCGCGCCGCATATGGCAGGTGTCACTACACGGTTCGAAGCCCTGCCCCTGACGCTGGCCTGGCCGGCACAAGGCGATGCCACCGGGTATCGCGTTCAGGTCGGCGAGCCGATCGGTGCCGCGGGCGGCGCCCTTATCGCCACCGAAGCCGCGACAGCGCAGGCCGGTGCTGCCGTGCGCTTCGACGGCGACACCACGCAACCCACGCTGCGCCTGGCGGATTTGCCCGATGGCCGCTGGCAACTGCGTGTGCGCGCCATCAATGCGCTGGCGCTGCAAGGCCCCGAGTCGACAGTCGACTTCGTCGTCAAGGCCCGGCCCGAGCCGCCCTTCACACGCACCCCTGAACCGGCGGCGCAGCTGCACGGCGCGCAGGTCGCCTTCAGCTGGGCGCGCAACACGGCAGCGCACAGCGTTCGCCTGCAGGTCACGCAACGCGCCGGCCCCGACGCCCGTGCATTCGAAGCACCGCTGCTGCTCGACCAGACGGCAGTGCCCGGCACCGGATTCAGCGGCGAGCTGGCGCCCGGCGAGTATCGCTGGCGGCTGCGCTCGGTTGCCGCCGGCGCAGACGGGATGGACGACCCGGGTCCGTGGGGCGAAGCCCAGTCCTTCAGCCTGCGCTTGGTACCGCAGAGCCCCGCGCTCGAAGCGCCTGCTTTCAGCGACGACGGCAGTGTGCAGCTGCGCTGGCGCGCGCCGCCACCGGGTGAAGAAGTTCGGGTCCAGGTGGCGCGCGACAACGGCTTCGCCGCGCCGGTGCTGGAGCAGTCTGGCGCACTCGACCGCGTGCGCCTCGCCGACCCCGAACCCGGCAGCTATTTCCTGCGCATCCGCAGCGTGGGCGACGACGGCTTCGTCGGCCCGTGGAGCGCGCCGCAGCAATTCGAGGTGCCGCGTTCGAAGGGCTGGTACGCACTGCCGGTGTTGTTCCTGCTGCTGTTCACCTTGTGAGCATCTTGAGCTTCGCCCGCCCGGTCTGGCTGCCCGTCGCCACACTCGGGCTGACGATGCTCTTGATGCAACTGCCGCTGCAGCGCCAGCTGTCGCGTGCCATCGACGACGGGCTGTTGCGCGAGTCAGCGCGACCTTCCGACTTCCACGACTTGCTGGTGGTCGACTTCGACGACGCCTCGCTGCGCGCGTTGCAGCCGCAGCTCGGGCCCTGGCCGTATTCACGCGCGGTGCACGCGCGGCTGCTGCAGACGCTGCGCAAAGCCGGCGCTGCGTTGGTCGTGTTCGACATCGTCTTCGCC
>JALYUN010000163.1 GCA_030853725.1 Pseudomonadota bacterium
GGCCGACGGGAACCGCAGCGCGCTGCTGACCGCGATCCGGGCGCCGACCCATGTCATTCACGGCGAGGCCGATCCGCTGATTCCACTGCCGGCCGGCGTCGATCTGGCACGGCGCATTGCCGGGGCCACGCTGGACACCGTTCCCGGTATGGGGCACGACCTGCCCGAGCCGCTGCTGCCGCGTTTTGCGCAGGGCATCGCAGTCAATGCGCGGCGGGTGAACTCAGCTTGTTGACTCGAGCAGCGCGACCGGAAAGTTGCGCAGCAGTTGTGACAGCCGCAGGGCATCGTCGGCTGACTGCACGGTCGTACCGCTGACGGCTTCGCTCCAGCGCTGCGGCGCGCCAGCGTTGCCTGAGAGCGCTGCCGGCAGCACGATCTCGGTGTCGCCCCAGGCTGTGCCGATCGGTGCCTGGCCGGGCTCGAGACCCATCGAAGCGGGCAGCCGCGACCCCACCGCCATCAACCAGGTGGACCCGCTGCGCCGCGCGAAAGCCACCGCATGCGCGGCCCGTTCGCCGCGCACTTCCAGCGGCAGGTACTCGGCGTCACGCAGCATCGGCCCGTGGCGCTTGCGTAGTTGCAGTGCACACCAGTTGACGAAAAACTTGGCGTGGCCGTTGCTGGGATCGACCAGCATCTGGCGCAAGGCCTCGCTGCGGTCCGGCAGTGCGGCTACCGCTTCGGCCTGCAGCAGCATCGCGCGCCGACGTTCGTAGTCCACCGGCCGCCGGTTGTCGGGGTCCACGAGTGAGAGCTCGATCGCCTCGTGGCCCTGGTAGTAGTCGGGCACGCCGGGTGTCAGGCCTTTCAGCGCGGCCAGGCTGAGGCCGTTCAACGCGCCCCAGCCCGCTAGCAGCGCAGCCGTTGTCTGCAGGTCGGGCAAGAACAGGTTGCTCTCGCGCCGCGCGAGCAAGGCCCGGATGAAGTGCGACAGCGCTGCTTCATAGGCCGGGTTGGGATTCATCCAGCTCGTGACGGCTTTCGATTCGCGCACCGACTTGAGCATCGCGGCATCGATCCGTTCGGTGTAGTCCGCCAGTGCGGCGTCGTCCAGTTCACCCACCGGCAGGCTGCCCACGAGCATCTGGTAGAGAAAGTATTCGTCGTTGCGGGTCGGCGCGCGGGCGCCGTCGACCGTGTGCTTGTGACTGCGGGCCAGGCGGCTGAAGCGCCGCACCGTCAGCCGCCAGGCGGCGGGCATCTCGCTGATGACGTCGATGCGCAGCCTGACATCTTCGGAGCGTTTGGCGTCGTGGGTGGAGGTGGCCAGCATCGCCGCCGGGCGTTCGATCGAACGTTCCTTGTTGATGGCGTGGAAGGCAGCGACCGAGATGCCGAAGTCGTCGGGTTCGCCACCCACGTCGTTCAGCGAGATCAGGCGCTGGTGGCGGTACAGCGCGGTGTCCTCGATGCCCTTGGCTACCACCGGTGCGGTGTACTGCTGCAACCGCCGCGCGAATGCACGGTAGCGTTCACCCAGGCCGGGCGCTGCGCCCAGCAACGGGCGTCCCAACAGCACCCGGCGCAGGAAGTCGAACACGCTGGCGTCGGCGGCCACGCTGCGGCGCCGCGCGCGGCCGATCGCCCAGTCGATGTAGCGGCGGTCCTGCCGGCTCGGTTTGTCGACGATGTAGGTGCGATAAACCGGAAACGACGCCACCACTTCGGACAGTGCCTCACGCAGGATATTGAAGGTGAAGTCGCGGGTGCGGCGGTCTTCGCGTGCCAGCCGCAGCAGGTTGTTGGACAGCACCGTCAACTCACCGGCCAGGGTGCCGTCCATCACGATGTGGCGGCAGTGCCAGCTCAGGTGTTCGAAGTCCTCGGCCTCGTCGCCGACGAAGGCGCGCCAGCTCTTGTCGAGCCGGCTGCGGGCCGCGCCGTCGACCATCAGGCCGTTGATCACGTTGGCGTAGCGGTAGCCCGTGGTGCCGTGCACGGCCCAGTCGCGCGGCACTTGTTCGTGCGGTGCGACAATTTTTTCAATCACCACGTACAGCGGCATTTGCGGCCGCGTGTTCTCGTCGCCAGGCAGGGGGGCAGGCAGCCCGGCCACTTCGGCATAGCGCTGCTGCAACCGGCTGAAATATGCGGCCGGGTCGGCCAGACCGTCGGGGTGGTCGATCCGCAAGCCGTCGATCTGGCCCTTCGCGCACATTTGCAGGATGAAGCGGTGGGTGGCTTCGAAGACCTCCGGCCGTTCCATCTTCAATGCCGCCAGCTCATTGATGTCGAAGAAGCGGCGGTAGTTGATTTCGTCGGCTGCCACGCGCCACTGCGACAAGCGATAAGCCTGCGCCGTGATCAGTTCGTCCAGGGTGTCGAAGCTGCCGCGGTCGCCGACCCGGCCGTTGAGCGCAGCCAGCACTTTGTCGATGGCCTGCGCAAACGCCGATGAATCGCCGACCAACGCCGCCAGCCGCGCCTTCAGCGACGTCTTGGCCTGCTGGCGATCCAGGCGGGCAGCGGTCTGCACCGTGTCATGCGGTGCCAGCGCATCGAAAGCCGTCGCCAGTTGGGTCGCGGTACCCAGCGCGAACGCATCGGTGGGCGGCAGTTGCGCCATTGCCCGCCGCAGGAGTGCACCATAGCTCGCGGGGTCGACCGGCAGTCGGTGCTCGAAGTAGTTGAGCGTGAAGTAGCCGCGGTTGGCTTCGAAGCCGAGTTGCAGTTCGCCGCGTTCCAGCACCACGCCGTATTGGTCCCCCAGAATCGGCAACAGCACGCGCCCGGTCAATGGCGGGTCGGGCGAACGCCAGTCGATGTCGAAGTAGTCGGCGTAAGCCGATGCGGCGCCGTTCTCCAGCACGTCGAGCCACCAGCGGTTGTCCCCGCCCAACACGCCCATGTGGTTGGGCACGATGTCCACCAGCAGGCCCATGTCGTGGGCATGCAGCGTGTCTACCAACGCGTCGAAGTCGGCGGGCGTGCCCAGTTCCGGATTCAATTCGTCGTGGTTGACGACGTCGTAGCCGTGCCGGCTGCCAGGCCGTGCACGCAGCGGTGGTGAGCAGTACAGATGGCTGATGCCGAGCCGCGCCCAGTAAGGCACCAGCGCAGTGGCTGCAGCGAAGCCGAAGTCCAGATGGAACTGAATCCGGTAGGTGGCGCGCGGGATGATGGCGGTGCCGGGCGATGGCGCACGGGACTCCAAGACCGCCTGCGGTGCTTCGACAGTTGTTTCTGCTTGATTCATGGCGTTCTCAGGTTGAGGTCCGGGCCGCGAAGCGGATCAGGCCCAGCGAACGCCCAGGCAGCTGCTTCGGCTGCGAAGGGTCGAACGGAGTGCCGGCAGCCATGGCGACTTCGCTGGAATCCATCCAGCAGCCGTTTCTGGCCGTTGAAACGGTGACCGTCGCGCGGGCGATGCGGGCCGTAGACACACCACAAAGCAGGCCGGGGCGGGCTTGCGACAGGAAATCGTGCCAAACCTGGTCGGTCTGCTCGCGCAGCGTCAGGCGCTGGACTTCATGGCGGCCGCTGTCGTCGAACAGGCACAACTCGACCCGCTCGGCGTGTTCCGAGTACGGGGCGAAGTTGACGCCCAGTCGATTCCACGTGGCACCGCGCGGGTAGGGCAGGCCGGGCCAGAGGGCGTCGTGGATGGCATGGGTCGCCACTGGCTCAACGGCCCGCGCCGGTCATCGAACGCGATCCTTGCGGTCTGGTGTGACGGGCAGGTCGGTGCGGTCGATGGCGCGCGGAAACCAGCGTTCGATCAGTGCGGCAGCGCGGTCGCGCCCACCCAGGCCGAAAGCCAGCGCCATCGCGACGACGATGCCGCCCAGCAAGATCAGGAAGGTGCGCTGGATCAGACCACCGCCGATGTCCAGGTGGTCCACCGCCAGCAGGACCACGAAGGCCATGATCCCGTACTGCATGATGCGGCCGAGGATCTCGCCGTCGCCGATGTCGGCCGCGCGGCAATAGCTGGCTACCGCGTTACCGGCGAACCGCGCGAAGTAGCTGCCGAACACCAGCACCAACAGTGCCACCAGCAGCCGCGGCACGAACAGCATCACCCGCGTCAGCAACTCCGTCACCTGCGTCAGCCCGAGGCTGTTGAAGGCAACGATCAACGAAGCCAGGATCACCAACGAGTAGGCCAACCAGCCGAGCAGGTCGGCGGTGTCTTTCTCGGTGCCACCCTGTTGCAGAAAGCCATCTACGCCGGCGCGCTCGGTCAGCACGTGGAAGTTGAGCGCCCGCAAGGTCTTGATCACCACCAGTCTGAAGGCTTTTGCCAGCAACCAGCCGACCAACAGCACCACGGCAGCCAGCGCCAGCCGCGGCATGAAAGCGCCGATCTGGATCAGCAGCGCGCGGATCGGTTCGAGCATCACGTCGATGTTGTTCTGCATGGGTCAGATCCTCTGATTCAGTGGGGAACGTTGGCGATGGCGGCGATGCCCGCCAGCGGCACGCCGACCCAGTCGGGTCGGTTGTCGATCTCGTAGCGCAATTCGTACAACGCCTTTTCCAGCTCGAACAGATCGAGCAATGCGCCGGAAGCAGCGAATTCCTGCGTGCCGTATAGCCCGGAGCCGGCGACCACGTCGCTGTAGACCTTCAGGAAGCCCTTGCGAACGCGCTGCTCCCATTCACGGGCCAACGGAGACAGCCGTTCGACGTCGACCGCGCCTGGCGCTGCACGGTGCAGTGCGGTGTGGCGTGCGTAGTCAAAAGAGCGCAGCATGCCGGCCACGTCGCGCAGCGGGCTGTGTTTGGCGCGGCGTTCGGCCAGCGTGCGCTGCGGTTCGCCTTCGAAGTCGATGACGAGGAAATCGTCGCGCTGAATCAGCACCTGACCCAGATGCAAGTCGCCGTGAATGCGGGTCTTGAGTCCTGTGGCCGTGGCACCGGCCACAGCGTCGATGCGTTGCATCAAGGCAGCGCGCGCCGCGCTCACCTCACCACCCAGGCGCGCCAGCGCTTCGGGCCAGTCGCCGCGGCGGGCATCGAGCATCGCTAGCGTCGTGTCAAGCTCGCCACGCACCGCCAGAGCCCAGCGCTTCAGGTCAGCCGGTTCTATCGGCTCGGGCTCGAAAGCAGGGGTACCGGTGCGCTGTGCCAGGGCCACATGGAGTTCGGCCACGCGGCGCGCCAGCACCTGCATGCGTTCTACGACGCCACCCGCGCTGTCTTCCAGGGTTTCGGCCGCCCGAGACTCCAGCACCTGCGCGAGCTGGTCGACCGTAAACGTCCAGGCGTCGCCCTGATTCATGACCTGGGCCTGCAGCAGCGCCAGGGTCCAGACGCTGCCGTCAGCGCCGTGGTAATCCACACTGCCGGCCACCGGCACACAGTTTTCGTAAGCCACTACATCGGTCAGGAAGCGGCCCATTTCCAGTTCGGGACTGATACCGGACTGCAGCCGACGGTAGGCCTTCAAAAACAAGGATTCACCGAGCAAGCTGACGGAATTGCTGCTGGTCGTCAGGCGGTGCACCGTGAGGTTACCGTCCAGCGCGTCACCGACGATTCGGGCATAGGCTTCGCTCGGCGTGAAATGAATGGCGCCGGATTCGGACTTGATCTGGCGCTTGACGCCGATCGCCCGCACCACTTCGCGGCAGAAAGCCTCGTCGGCCATGGCGTCGGACAGCACCCCCATCTTGGCTTGCTGCCGCACCCGGCTGACCGCCACCAGCAACAGCTGCCGGCTCCGATCTTCGTCGTCGTCGTCGTAGGCCAGCACCAGCGGCACGAAGTAGCGCGAGCTGCCTTTCGAGTCAATCGTGCCGTCGACCGTGGTGTCGGCCAGCGCCAGCAGCCATTCACTCTTGCCGGCCTGCAGGGTGGCATGTTCGGTGAGCGAAACGCGGCTCGGAATGTCGTTCTTGCTGGCATACCAACGCTGGCGCAGCAGGTACTTCGGCAGCAGTTGGGATTCGAGCTGGTTGCGGGTCTTTTCAGCCAGGCCGATGCGCCACGGCACCACACGGGCGCGGAAGAAGCTGTTCCAGTCGTCGAACAGCACCAGCACCGGCAGGTCTTCGACCGGCAGCGCCTCGGTGTGCCATTTCGGTGGCTCGGCGTCGGTCGACAGCTTGAACCAGAAGAAGCCGTAGCCAGGCAAGGTCAGCAGGTAGGGCAGGTCGCCGACCGGCGGAAAAGCATTGCGGCCCATCATCTCGACTGGCACGCGCAACTTCCACACCGCCAGTTCGAGTTCGACCGGCTGCGCCACGCGACTCAGGTTGGCCACGCACAGGATCACGTCGTCGTCGTGCTCGCGCACATAGGCCAGCACCTTGCGGTTGCCGGGGTGCAACATGTGAAAGGCGCCACGGCCGAAGGCGCGGGTGCTGCCGCGCACCGCCAGCAAGCGCCGGGTCCACGACAGCATCGAAGACGGCTCGCGTGACTGGGCCTCTACGTTGACCGACTCGTAGCCATAGATCGGGTCCTGAATCACGGGCAGGTACAGGCGCTGCGGGTCGGCACGGCTGAAGCCGCCGTTGCGGTCGCTGGTCCACTGCATGGGTGTGCGCACGCCGTCGCGGTCGCCGAGGAAAATGTTGTCCCCCATGCCGATCTCGTCGCCGTAATACAGCACCGGTGTTCCAGGCATCGACAGCAGCAGGCTGTTCATCAGCTTGATGCGTTCCTGGTCGTTTTCCAGCAGCGGCGCCAGGCGGCGGCGAATGCCCAGGTTGATGCGGGCGCGCGAGTCGCTGGCATACATGCTGTACATGTAGTCGCGTTCCTTGCTGGTGACCATTTCGAGCGTCAGCTCGTCGTGGTTGCGCAGGAAGATTGCCCACTGGCAGCCGTCGGGGATCTCGGGCGTCTGCTGCATGATCTCGACGATCGGATGCCGGTCTTCCTGAGCGATCGCCATGTACATGCGCGGCATCAACGGAAAGTGATACGC
>JALYUN010000212.1 GCA_030853725.1 Pseudomonadota bacterium
GCCACCGGCAGTGCCCTGCTGCATAAAGACTGCCATGCGGCGCCCCGGAGCGAACGAGGGAGGGAGGGAGGAGGAGGAGAAGCGCTCCGGGATTTCGGCCAGCGTAGCCAGCCGTCCGCACGACAGAAAGATCGACTGTGCCGCTGAGGCGACACCGCTGGTGCGGCATTGGGCCGCAGCAGCGGTCGGGACGAAGCCCCGACATGCCATTCGGAGCCGGCGTCCCCGCGAAAGTTCCACCGCGGCGCCCGCGCGGGTCACGTAAAGAATCGTTGGACGGGAGGGATACATCGTGGGTTGGTTCATCAGCGGATTCATCGACTGTCTCTGATGCTTCTACGTGGCGGCGCGACTGCCGGATGTAGACTACCCGGTAATTATGCGACCGAACAGTAACAAAAGGCGGTACGGGGTCGAGACGGCAAGGTCATCGACGCGTCCGCTGCGTGATCCCTAGAATCACTTCCATGGAGTCTGCACCCCCCCCACCGCCGGCTCCGAACCCGGTGCTGCCGATGCTGTACCCCGAGCTGTTCAAGCAGCTCGAAGCGGTGCGCTGGAACATGGACAGCGACGTGCCGTGGCAGCGCTTCGAGCCCGAGCGCCTGTCTGACGAGCAGGCTCGCACCATCAAGATGAATGCCATCACCGAATGGGCGGCGTTGCCGGCGACCGAGATGTTTCTGCGCGACAACCGCGGCGACAGCGACTTCAGCGCTTTCATGAGTGTCTGGTTCTTCGAAGAGCAGAAGCACTCGCTGGTGCTGATGGAGTACCTGCGGCGATTCCGGCCCGATCTGGTGCCGACCGAGGCCGAGTTGCACGCCGTGCGTTTCGAGTTCGATCCGGCGCCGCCGCTGGAAACGCTGATGATGCACTTTTGCGGCGAAATTCGACTGAACCACTGGTACCGGCGCGCCGCCGAATGGCACACCGAACCCGTCATCAAAGCCATCTACGAAATTCTGGCGCGCGACGAAGCCCGCCATGGCGGTGCGTATCTGCGCTACATGAAGCGCGCGCTGCACAAGTTCGGTGACGAAGCGCGCGCCGCGTTCACGAAAATCGGCGTGCTGATGGCCAGCGCGCGGCGCACCGCGCAGGCGCTGCATCCGACCAACCTGCATGTCAACGCTGCGCTGTTTCCGCAAGACACGGTGCAGAGCCGCATGCCGGACCCGCAGTGGCTGGAACAGTGGCTGGACAAGCAGATCCAGTTCGATGCGGTCTGGGAAGGCAAGGTGGTCGAGCGCATCCTGCACAACCTGAGCCTGCTGCTGGAACGCAGCTTCGCGAGCGTGCAGGAGTTGAACCGCTACCGCAAGGAATTGGCGCAGTCGCTGGCTCAGGTGACGTCGGGTCAAGCAAACGCGAGTCCTGCTGCGCCCTGAGCCGAGCCCGGCTACCAACCGCACACAGGCTTGCAGCAGTCTGCGCGCCAGCATCGATTGCAGGTCGCGGCGGCCATCTACAAGCGGGGCGATGGTGACTCGGCTAATGCTGCTTGCTGCTTGAGCCGGGCACGATCAGCACCACCGCTGCGCACAGCAAGCCAGCCACGGTACCGGTGGCATGGGCCAGTGGTGCGATGGCGATGTCCCAGCCAGCAACCGTGCGCAGCGGTGGTCCGAACGGATGCTCCAGCACCACCTTGGCGATCAACCCAACGCCGACGGCAACGCCGATCCAGCGTTCCAGCCTGCGCCCCCGCACCACGAGCCACAGCGCCGCCACCGCCACGCCGGCATGCAGCACGCCGGAAGCGCCGCCGTAGTGCAGCAGGTCGGGTTGCAGCAGCAAACCGAGTTGCGTCAGCGGCCACGCGGTGGCCCAGGCCACTGCCGCGCGGACCGGCAGTGCCGCGGCAACGCCGAGTGCGGCGACCACCGCCACACCCAGCAGGTTGGCGCCCAAGTGCTGCGGGCTCCAGTGCACGAAAGCCGCGGTGACGCAGCGCCACGGTTGCGCCACCGCAAGCCTGGGTTGCCAGTCGAGCCACGGGCTGGGCAGCAGCCACACCAGCAGCGATCCGGCCGCCAACACGCCAGCCACCAACAACCAGGCGCGGGGCGCAATGCGCCAGGTCAAGGAAAGACCGCGCTCCACAACGCCAGCACCGCTTCGCGCGCGGTGGTGAAAGCGGCGGGATCGACCTGAGTCGGTTGCTGGTCCAGCCGTGCCGCGTGCTGGGCCCGGCGCAGGCTGCGGTAAGCGTCGGCGGCGGCGCGGCCCACGCCGGTCGGCAGCAAGCCCGCGGCTTCGGCACGCTGCAGCAACGCGATGTTGCCCTTGTTCTCGAGCAACGGCGGGTGCCGTGCCGACTCGGTCAACACCAGCACCTGAACCGCGAATTCGACATCCATCATGCCGCCCGGGCTGTGCTTGACGTCGAAGCG
>JALYUN010000216.1 GCA_030853725.1 Pseudomonadota bacterium
CATGCCGGGCTCGAAGCCGACCTGGAAGCCGCCGAGCTGGCGCTGGACTGCCTGCAGTTCGCACCCGTCGGCGACTGCGTCATCGACCTGGCCGATGCGCGGCTGTTGCGCGGCGTATTGGCTGGCGTGCCGCTGGACGCACTGGCACTGCAGGACATCGTGCAGGCCTTGTCCGAGAAGGACGCTTCTGCGGTGACGAGCTTGTCGAAGGGCGCTCCTGGCGAAACCCAACAGGCGCTCGGTACATTGCTGCGGCTCTACGGCGGTGACGAGGTGCTCGAAACCGCGGCGCGCCTACTGCCCGAGCGGCCCTTGATTCGCAAGGCGCTGGACGATCTGCGCTGGCTGGCGACGCAGTTGCGCGCCGCATTTCCAGACCTGCAGATCGGCTTCGACCTGTCAGAAATGAGCGGCTACGCCTATTACAGCGGTCCGCGCTTTGCGATCTATGGCGCTGGGCAAAGCCAGGCACTGGCGCGTGGCGGGCGCTACGACGAGATCGGTGCGATCTTCGGCCGCAACCGGCCGGCAGTCGGCTTCGGCCTGGATCTGAAGTCGCTCGCCGAGTTGGCCGGCGACCCGAAGCCTGCCAAGGCGATCCGCGCGCCCTGGAATACCGACGCGGCGCTGCGTGCAGCGGTCCGGCGCTTGCGCGACAGTGGCGAGTCGGTGGTTGCCATGCCACTTGAGGACAGCAACGAGAGTCACACTGTTGCGTGCGACCGTGAACTGGTGCACCGCGCTGGCCACTGGACCGTGCAGCCGCTGTCTACCTGAACCCGTTCAGAAACTTCAGAGCAGAGAAACCCCGAACATGCAACCCAAACCGAGACCCGGTGCCGGCCGCAACGTGGTCGTCGTCGGCACCCAATGGGGCGACGAAGGCAAAGGCAAGATCGTCGACTGGATGACCGACCACGCCCAGGGCGTGGTGCGCTTCCAGGGCGGACACAACGCCGGCCACACCTTGGTCATTGCGGGACGAAAGACGGCTCTGCAACTGATCCCGTCGGGCGTGATGCGTGAAGGCGTGGCCTGCTACATCGGCAACGGCGTGGTGGTCGACCCGGCGCATCTGCTGACGGAGATCGAACGCATCGAACAACTGGGCGTGGAAGTGCGGCCGCGCTTGTTCTTGTCGGAGTCATGCCCGCTGATCCTGCCGTTCCACGTCGAGCTCGACCGCGCACGCGAGGCCCGGCGCGAAAGTCACGGCGGCGGCAAGATCGGCACCACTGGCAAGGGCATCGGCCCGGCCTACGAAGACAAGGTGGCGCGACGTGCGTTGCGCGTTCAGGACCTGAAGCACCCGAAGCGCTTCGAATCGAAGCTGCAGGAACTGGTGACCTTGCACAACGCCGAATTGCAACAGGTGTTGGGCGCAAAGCCGATGGACTGGCGACCCATGCTCGACGCCGCGCTGCAAGCTGCCGATGCACTGAAGCCGATGATGGCCGATGTCGGCTACCAACTTTTCACGGCGCACCAGTCCGGCGCCAACCTGTTGTTCGAAGGGGCGCAGGGTACGCTGCTCGACATCGACCACGGCACCTATCCGTTCGTCACCTCCAGCAACTGCGTGGCTGGCAATGCAGCCGCGGGGTCCGGTGTCGGGCCTGGATTGCTGCACTATGTGCTGGGCATCACCAAGGCCTACACCACGCGCGTCGGCAGCGGGCCTTTTCCAACCGAACTCGACATCGCACAAGCCGGCAGCGTGGGCCATCATTTGTCGAGCGTCGGGCAGGAACGCGGCACGGTCACCGGCCGGGCGCGGCGTTGTGGATGGCTCGACGCCGCGGCGCTCAAGCGCAGCATGATCATCAACGGCGTATCGGGGCTGTGCATCACCAAGCTCGACGTGCTGGACGGCCTGCCGCAGATCGATATCTGCACCGGTTACCGGCTTGGCGGGCGAGTGCTCGACGTGCTGCCGCTGGACGCCGACGAGATCGCCGCCTGCGAGCCGCTGTACGAAACCCTGCCGGGTTGGAGCGAAACCACCGCAGGCCTCACCAACTGGGAGCAGCTCCCGCTGAATGCGCGCCGCTACCTCGAACGTATGCAGACCTTGATGGGTGCGCCGATCGACATGGTTTCGACGGGACCCGATCGGGTCCACACGATCTTGCTGCGGCACCCGTTCCGCGCCTGATTCCACCGATTTCCGCTGGAGACCCTGAGCATGCTCACCGACGATGGCAAGCACCTGTATGTATCTTGGGACGAGTACCACCTGCTGATCGAGCGCCTGGCGCTGAGGGTGGCGCATTCGGGGTGGCAGTTCGACCAGATTCTGTGCCTGGCGCGTGGCGGCATGCGCCCTGGCGACGTGCTCTCGCGCGTGCTCGACAAGCCACTGGCAATCATGTCGACCAGCTCTTATCGCGCCGACGCCGGCACCATCCAGGGCCGGCTCGATATGGCCAAATACATCACCATGCCCAAGGGCGAACTGGCCGGGCGCGTGCTGCTGGTAGACGACCTGGCAGATACCGGAATCACGCTGCGGGCGGTGGTGGAGCGGCTGCGCGGCATGCCATCGATCTCCGAACTGCGTGCCGCGGTGATCTGGGTCAAGGGCGTATCGAGCTACACCCCGGACTACTACGTGGAACTGCTCCCGACGAGCCCCTGGATCCACCAACCGTTCGAGGAATACGACGACTTGCGTCCCGACGGATTGGCGAAAAAGTTCGCTGTCTGAAATTGAAAAAAGCCGCCTTGCAGTTAGCAAAGCGGCCCCTGTTCTTCTAACTTCTTGTTTGGTGCCCAGGAAGGGACTCGAACCCCCACGCCGTTAAGCGCTAGTACCTGAAACTAGTGCGTCTACCAATTCCGCCACCTGGGCTTTCAGGAACCAAGGATCCTACCATTAAAAATAACGACAACTATTCAACTTCCCAAGCCGGGCAGCCTTTGCTCGGCGAATTCGACGGCCGCGTCGAAGGCCACCGAGACGGACACGGTTTCGTGGTGCCCGACAACGGCGACGCCACGGTTTACCTGGCCCCGCAGGAAATGCGCAGCGTGATGCACAAGGACCGGGTACGCGTACGGGTGCTGCGCTACGACCGCAAAAACCGACCCGAAGGGCGCGTGCTCGACATCATCGAACGGCGCAAGGCGCCGATCATCGGCCGGCTGCTGCATGAAAGCGGCCAGTACGTGGTCGCACCAGAAGACCGGCGCTACGGCCACGACATCCTGATCCCGAAAAACGGCATTGCCAACGCCGCGGTGGGCCAGGTGGTGGCGGTGGAATTGACCGAACCGCCCTCGCTGCATTCGCAGCCGGTGGGCCGCGTGGCCGAAGTGCTGGGCGAGATCGACGATGCCGGCATGGAGATCGAGATCGCGGTGCGTAAATACGAAGTGCCGCACGAGTTCAGCGCCGAAGCACTGGCGGCGGCTGCGGCACTGCCCGACAAGCTGCGTCCGGCTGACCGCAAACACCGCGTCGATCTCTGCGATGTGCCGCTGGTGACGATCGACGGCGAAGATGCGCGCGACTTCGACGATGCGGTCTATGCCGAACCCTTCAAGCGTGGGCGCGGCAAGACCGCGGCCGAGGGCTGGCGTCTGATCGTTGCCATCGCCGATGTCAGCCATTACGTCAAGCCGGGTGAGCCGCTGGACGAAGACGCCTACGAACGTGCGACATCGGTCTACTTTCCGCGCCGTGTGATCCCGATGCTGCCGGAGAAACTCTCCAATGGCCTGTGTTCGTTGAACCCGAACCAGGAACGACTGGCGATGGTCTGCGACATGTTGGTGCTGGCTGACGGCCGCGTCCACGCTTACCAGTTCTATCCTGCTGCGATCAATTCACACGCGCGGCTGACCTACACCGAAGTGGCGGCGGTGTTGGCGAACACGCGCGGCCCCGAGGCGCAGCGCCGAGCCGAACTGGTGCCGCATCTGGTGCACCTGCACGAGGTCTACCGGGCGCTGTTGAAGCAGCGCAACCGGCGTGGTGCGATCGACTTCGAAACCACCGAAACGCAGATCGTCTGTGACGACAACGGCCGCATCGAAAAGATCGTGCCGCGCGTGCGAAACGAGGCCCACAAGCTGATCGAAGAGTCGATGCTGGCCGCCAACGTTTCCGCGGCTGAATTCATCGCCGCTGCGGATCACCCCTGTCTGTACCGTGTACACGAAGGGCCAACGCCCGAAAAACGCGTGGCGTTGCAGGCGATGTTGAAATCGCTCGGTGTCAACGTCCACCTGAGCGACGACCCGAAGCCGGCTGAAATTGCAGCCATCGCGCAGGCCACGCAAGACCGGCCCGACGCGAAGCAGATTCACACCTTGCTGTTGCGATCGATGCAGCAAGCCGTCTACACCGCCAGCAACAACGGTCACTTCGGCCTGGCGTTCGATGCATACACGCACTTCACCAGCCCGATCCGACGCTACCCGGACTTATTGGTGCATAGGGTCATCAAGGCCGTGCTGGCCGGTCGCCGCTACCACTTGGTGGCCAATGCCAAGACCCGAACGCCCGAGCGCCGCAAAGGTGCGAAGGCACCGGAGCGCCCCACCAAGCCGATGTCGCAAGAGATGGCGTTGTGGGAAGCCGCCGGTGGGCACTGCAGCGCTAACGAACGCCGTGCGGACGATGCTTCGCGCGATGTCGAGGCATGGCTGAAATGCCGCTACATGCGCGAACATCTGGGCGAAGAGTTCGCGGGTACGGTCAGCTCGGTGGCCGCCTTCGGTTTGTTCGTGACGCTGGATTCCCTGTATGTCGAAGGCATGGTGCACATCACCGAACTGGGGGGCGAGTACTACCGCTACGACGAAGCGCGCGGCGAGCTGCGGGGCGAGCGCACCGGTATCCGCTATGCGGTCGGAACACGGGTGCAGGTGCAGGTCAGCCGGGTCGACCTGGACGGCCGAAAGATCGACTTCCGGCTGGTGCGCGACGGCGAGCTCGACGCGGCCCCGCCTCGGGCCGACAAGGGGCGCGGCGCGGTCGGCAGCGCAGCAGAGGCATTGGTGGCGGTGCGCGAAGCGGATCGTCAAGCGAAAGCGGGCGCCAGGTCGGCCAAAAAGACTTCGGCCGGCGCCGCGCGTTCACGCAAGCCCGGGCCGCAGCGCCCGGCACCGAAGCCGAGAACGCGCCGTTAGCTCGGCGCTTGCTCGTCACTTGCTCGGCTCTGGCTTGCTACCAATTGGCGGCGAACCGCGGACGGCTCAACGCCACTGTCGAAGGGCCAGCCTTTCTACCAACTCGCTGGCTCTGAGCGGGGCGCCAGCCGAAGCCGGCGCGTAGAGATCGGCCGCCCGCCCGTGCTGCCAGGCGGCGGTGGCGGCTATCTCGGCCGGATGCGCGTTCGGCTGTTGTGCCCACAGGCCGCCCGCCCACCCGGCCAGCACGTCGCCGGTGCCGGCGGTTGCCAATGCAGCATTGCCGGTCGGATTGATCTGCGGCACACGGTCCGAGGCAGCCACGATGCTGCCCGATCCCTTCAGCAGCACGGCAGCACGGCAGTGCGCCGCGATAGCTTGCGCTGCAGACAAGCGGTCGGCTTGCACGGCTTGCGCTGCGCACTGGAGCAACCTGGCGGCTTCGAGCGGGTGGGGCGTCAGCAACGTGGCCTGCCCGCGGCCTGCACGGGCTTGCAATTGCCGCAGCAGGTCTGCGTCTGCAGCCACGGCGTTGAGTGCATCGGCGTCCAGCAGCAGTCTTGTGGCATGCGCCAACAGCGGTGGCAGCGCCGTGCGCAGCACACCGTCGCCGCCACCGCAGCCGCAGACGACAGTGGTTTTGGCAAGCAGCGCTGGCTGGCACCGCCAGAACTCACGGTGGCCGATCAATTCCGGATGCTGCGGATCCAGCAGCGGCGCGCGCGTGTCTAGCGGGCTGAGGTAGACCTTGCCGGCGCCGGCTGCGGACGCAGCGCGCGCCGCAAGCCAGGCCGCACCGAGCATGTCGGCGGCCCCGGCCACCACGGCCACATTGCCGAAGCTGCCCTTGTTGGACGCGTGGAGCCGTGACGCCGGAACCGGTGGTGCCGAGAGCCAAGCCAACGGTGCTGCCGCGGCTATGCCCAGGTCATCGAACCAGACCGTGCCAGCATGGTCAATCCCCCGGTTTGTGAAGCAGCCCGCTTTCAATGTCAACAACGAAAGGGTTGCGGTGGCATTCACCGCCACGTCACCCAGCAGTGCCCCGGTATCGCTGTGCAGCCCCGAAGGCACGTCGACCGCGAGCAGGGTTGCAGCAGCGGCGTTCATAGACCGAATCGCTGCAGCCATCGCGCCTTCGGGGGCGCGGCTGGCGCCGAGGCCGAGCAAGGCGTCGATCAACAGATCGGCGCCGCCCGCGTCTGCAGACCCGGTCGAGATCGCGACGCCGGCTGCCTGTGCTTCGCGCAGCGCGTGCGCCGCATCGGCCGGTAGCCGCGCAGCGTCGGCCTGCAACGACACACGGACCTGTTTGCCGACGGCATGCAGATGCCGCGCTGCCACCAAGCCGTCACCACCGTTGTTGCCAGGGCCGGCAAACACGCGGACGCTGCGCGCTTGCGGCGCGAGCACCAGCGCCAGACGTGCCACACTCAGGCCGGCCATTGCCATCAGCGATCGCTGTGGATCGGCTTGATGCGCCGCTTGTTCAGCCTCGCGCGCCGACGCAGTGCCGTGCAGCGGCCAGGGGCCGGATTCGGCGTCGACCCGCCGCACCGTAGACGCCTTGTATGGTTCCTTCATCGTTTCATTGTCCGGCCATGGCGTTGGCCTCGGCCTAGCGAATTCGTGAAAGTGACAAGCGGCTCGTGTCGAGCGGCGCGTCGCGCCCGCTGATGCGCTCGGCCAGCACGCGCGCCGACCCGCAGGCCAGGGCCCAGCCGCTGGATCCGTGCCCGAGGTTGAGCCAGACGCCGTTCGAACCGTCGCCATCGGATTCGCCCAGAACCGGGGGCCCGTCGGGCAGCATCGGTCGGGCGCCCTTCCAGTGCTGGGCTTCGCGCGTGACGGCGGCGCCTGGGAACCAATCGTCGAGCACGCGGTACAGGGTGCGAAAGGCTTCGGGTGCCATGCGGTCGGCACGGCCACCCAGTTCGGCGCTGCCGGCCACACGGATGCGCTGCCCAAGCCGCGAGATCGCGACCTTGTAGCGTTCATCCATCACGGCCGCGCGGGGGCCCGGCGTGATGTGGTCGTCGGTGTGGCGCAGCGATGCAGTCAGCGAATAGCCATAGACCGGTGCCAACGGTAGCTTCAGACCGATCGGGCGCAGCAGCGCGTTGGCCTCGACGCCGGCGCAGACCACCACCGCATCGAAGGCTTGGTGCGCGCCTGCTTCCGTTTGACCGCGCAGCGTGATCTGCGGTCGTACCGCGCCGGCGCGCCCGACTGTGATGCTGGCAACGGTCGAGTCGAAGCGGAAGCGCGCGCCGAGACGTTGCGCTTCGGCCCGCAGCAGGTGGGCGAACTGCCGGCAGTTGCCGACGCCGTCCTGCGGCAGATGAATCGCGGCCAGCAGCGGGGTCTGCGGCTGCAGTCCGGGCTCCAGCTGTCGGCAGCGCGCGGCGTCGACGAGTTCGTGCGCCACGCCCATTTCTCGCAGCAACGCCAGTCCGCCCTGGGCAGACTGCAGTTCCTGCGGGCCGCGCAGCAGGACCCAATAGCCAGGCATCTGGTCGTACTCCAACTGCAGCTTGCGGGTCAGCTCCAGCAGACGGTCGCGGCTGAAGTGCGCCAGCCGTTGCATCGCCTGCCGGTTGGCCGACCAGACCTCGGGCCTGCAAGCACGCCACCAATGCCAGATCCACGGCAGCTGTTGCAACGCGCCGGGCAGCACCAGGCGCACCGGCGAATGCGCCTGGAACAGATGACGCAGCACCTTGGCGGCCATGCCGGGCGAAGCCCACGGCGTTACGTAGCCCGGGGCCACCACGCCAGCATTCGCATAGCTGGACTCGGCCGCAACGCTGCCGCGGCGTTCGAACACCGTGACCTCGTGCCCGAGCGCTGCCAACTCGTACGCGGTCGTCACGCCGATGATGCCGGCCCCAATCACTGCAACCTGCTTGTTCAAACGGGGTTCCTCGCGCACTATCGGCGCATGGCAGCGACTGAAGGCATGCCATAATCTTTTGGTTTGCCCGAGGGCATGTCGATTCTGGCGGGTTTGCTGTTCTGGCGAAACCCGAAAGCAGGGGATCGACCGAAGCCTCAGGCAGACAAATCGCGAACCCGACCGAACCAGAGGTGTCGTCGTGCCGCCAGTGCTCTGAAATCCATTTCAGACTGGGGCCGGCGATCGAGCGGCGGGATTCTAGACCCAACCTTCGGAGTTTTTACATGTCTGTATCCATGCGTGAAATGCTGGAAGCCGGTGTCCATTTCGGTCACCAAACGCGCTTCTGGAATCCCAAGATGGCCCCGTACATTTACGGCCATCGCAACAAGATTCACATCATCAACCTCGAGAAGACGCAGCCGCTCTTCGAGGACGCGATGAAGTTCATCCGCCAGCTCTCGGCCCGTCGCGGCACGATCCTGATGATCGGCACCAAGCGCCAGGCGCGCGAGGTGATCGCAATGGAAGCGCAGCGTTGCGGCATGCCGTATGTGGACCAACGCTGGCTCGGCGGCATGATGACCAACTTCAAGACCGTCAAGGGTTCGTTGAAGAAACTGAAAGACATGCAGGCCTCGAAAGACGCCGGGGCCGAACTGTCGATCAAGAAAGAAGCGCTGATGTTCGACCGCGAGCTGACGAAGCTCGAGAAAGAAATCGGCGGCATCCAGGACATGACCGCGCTGCCCGACGCCATGTTCATCATCGACGTCGGTTACCACAAGATCGCGGTGGCCGAAGCGAAGAAGCTGGGCATTCCGATCATCGGCATCGTCGACACCAATCATTCGCCGATCGGCATCGACTACGTCATTCCGGGCAACGACGACTCTGCCAAGGCGGTGGCGCTGTACGCGAAGTCGGTGGCCGACGCGGTCTTGGAAGGCCGCGCCAATGCCAGCAATGAAGTCGTTCAGGCGGCTGGCGGGAGCGACGAGTTCGTCGAGGTCAGCGAAGAGTCCTGATCGCCGGTGTGCGGGGGCGCGGCGCGTCCCCTAGCGATCACCGCAAGATCACTGCAAGATCACCCGACATTCGGCTGCCACGCGGCCGGTGTCCATTCACATTCGATGGAGAACGACGATGCCCGCAATCACTGCAAGCATGGTGGCCGAGCTGCGTGCGAAGACCGACGCGCCGATGATGGAATGCAAGAGGGCGCTGACCGAAGCCGACGGTGACGCCGAGCGCGCCGAAGAAATTTTGCGCGTCAAGCTCGGCAGCAAAGCCAGCAAAGCCGCTTCACGCATTACCGCTGAAGGCGTGGTGGCGGCTTCGGTTAAAGGCCACACCGGTGCGCTGATCGAAGTCAACTGCGAAACCGACTTCGTCTCCAAGAACGATTCGTTCCTGGCCTTCACCAAGGCGCTGGCCCAACTGGTGGCCGAGAAGAACCCGGCCGACGTGGCTGCGCTCGCGGCCCTGCCGTTGACGCAGGAAGGCTTCGGCCCGACGGTCGAGGATGTGCGCAAGGGCCTGATCGGCAAGATCGGTGAGAACCTGGCCGTGCGTCGCTTCAAACGTTATGACGGTGGCGGCGCGTTGGCGAGCTACCTGCATGGCATCCGGATCGGCGTGCTGGTGGAGTACACCGGTGACGATGTCGCGGCCAAGGACGTGGCGATGCATATCGCGGCCATGAAGCCGGTGTCGCTGGCTTCCAGCGACGTTCCGGCCGATCTGATCGAGAAAGAGCGCCGCGTTGCCGCCGAGAAAGCATCGGAAGACAGCGCCAAGGCGGTCGCCGAGGGCAAGAACGCACAGTCGCCGGAGATCGTCGCCAAGCGCGTCGAGGGTTCGGTGCAGAAGTATCTGAAAGAGGTGTCGCTGCTGAATCAGAGCTTCGTCAAGAACGACAAGCAGACCGTCGAGCAGATGCTGAAAGAAAAGAACACCAAGCTCGCCGGCTTCACGCTGTACGTGGTGGGCGAGGGCATCGAGAAAAAGGTCGACGACTTCGCGGCCGAGGTGGCGGCCCAGGTGGCGGCGGCGAAGGGCGGCTGATGGCCGTGGCCGTCGGCACGCAGACGCCGGGCATTCGCGGGTATCGGATCCGGCGCATTGCGACTTAGACTTCGCGCCACCGGTGCCGCAGGCACGACAACAGACCTCGGGAGCCC
>JALYUN010000229.1 GCA_030853725.1 Pseudomonadota bacterium
GAGCTGGCCGGCGTATCAGCAGGCAAGGGCTTGTCTCCGCTGATCATCGGCCGGGTCAGCTCGACCCGTTTGCCCAAGCGGTACCAGGCGATGGCCGCCAGGTGCAGACCCACCAACCCGAACACCAGCCACTGGCCCCCCGTGTTGTGCCAAGAGGTGGCGCTGAGCCCGACATCAGTCGGCACCAAGCGGTTCAAGGGCCCGACCAGGCTGATCTCGTCGTCGGTCACCAGCCCGGTTGCAACCTGCACCAGCAGGACCGCCAGCAGTGCGAACACCGACAGGCTGCCGAGCGGGTTGTGTCCGACTTCCAGCGCTTCGCCAGCACGCGAATGCCCGCGAACGTAACGCCACACCGTACCGGGCGCATAGAGAAAGTTCGCGAAGCGCGACCAACGCCCACCCACCAGCCCCCACACCAGACGAAACAGCAGCAGCGCGAAGATTCCGTAGCCGAAGCGGAAGTGCCAGGGCATCGCATCACCGCCGATCTTGCCGCTGACGAGCGAGCCCGTCACCAGCAGCGCCAGCGCCCAGTGAAACAACCTGGTCGGCAGGTCCCAGACCCGCACCCGGCGCAGCGCCGCGCCGAGGGCGGCTACAGGCGCGACTACAGGCGCGGCAACTTGGTTCTGCATCGGCGGGTGGGCTCGGTCCGGGACGGGTTCGAACCATAACGGGATTTTCCGCTGCCCGGACACACTCGGTATGCGCGCCCTGGCCACCCGCCGCGGCGCTGCAACGGGCGAGCGCCGCAGTTCGTACACTTCGGCTCGCAGCGCCCGAAACCGCTGCGAACCCATCGCAAACCCCTCAGGAGTCCAGAACATGT
This sequence comes from Pseudomonadota bacterium, assembly GCA_030853725.1. GTDB lineage: Bacteria > Pseudomonadota > Gammaproteobacteria > Burkholderiales > Burkholderiaceae_C > Rubrivivax. Next base: position 833 of record JALYUN010000229.1, read on the forward strand.
CCGTGTCGAAGTTCCATTGGTCTGTCGCCGCGGCCGTTCTGGCCGTGGCCATCCCCGCGGCGGCGCAGTTCAAGAGTCCCGAAGACGCGGTCGAATACCGCCAGAGCGCCTTCACCGTGATGGGCACCCACTTCGGCCGCATCGGCGCCATGTTGCAGGGCAAAGTGCCCTACGACGCCAAGGCCGCCGCCGACAACGCCGAGATCGTCAGCGTGATGTCGCATCTGCCCTACCAGGGCTTCGTCGAAGGCACCAGCGGCACCAAGAAGGGTTCGCCCAAAGCCAGCATCTGGACCAACCGGGCCGACTTCGACGGCAAGGCGAAGAAGCTGCAGGACGCCGCTGCCAAGCTGGCCACCGTCGCCAAGGAAGGCAGCATGGACACGCTGAAGCCGGCTTTCCTGGCGACCGCCGAAACCTGCAAAAGCTGCCACGACGAGTACCGCAACAAGTGACGGGCTTGCAGGGACGGCAGATTTACTGACTGCTGAAGTGGCCGGAGTTTGCTGTGAGACCCCTGCCATGTCCCCGCCATGCCGAAGGCTTCGGTTTAGGACTGCAGTACGTACAGCGGGTGGCGCGGCTGTACGGCGGGGCGCTGCTCGCCGAGGCAGCGCCCGATGGCGGCGCCCTGTTGACACTCGATCTGCCGGCTTGAGGTTCCGCGAGATTCAGGGATTCCCCGAGCGCTGATTCCGCCCAACCCCGGTGGGCACCGCACACCGCGGTGCCTAGTCTTCGGTCGTGATGAAGCCAGCCCTCCAAACCTCCCTGTCCGCTGCCAAGATATGGAAGGAGGTGTGCGTGACGGCACCGTGGAAGCCGCGTCGTCCGCGCCTCACGCTGCAGCACCTGGCTTCGCCGGCGGCTGAGCTACCAGCCCTGCGCGACGCCCTGCAGGCGGTGGGCGAGCAGCTCGAAATGAGCTTCGAGTTGGCCGCGAACCGGGGCGATGTCGTGCTGCTGGAAGCCGACCTGGCAGCCCGCATACCGCCGCATCTGTTGACGTCGATGGCCGATAACCGGCCGGTGCTGCTGCTCTCGGGTTCCCGCGCTGGCGACGGGCAGTGGCCGCGGCGCGGAGCGACCTTCGAACGCCATCAGCAGCAACTGTTGCAACAGCTGCGCTCATTGTCGTTGGTACGTCAGCAGTCGGCACCGGCGCGGCAGAGCGCGGATGCTGATGCTGATGCCGAGTCGTCGAGCGGATGGGGGAACGAGCAATCTGCAGCGCAGCCACAGCGCGGCGACGCCGAGCCGCCGCGCGGATGCGACCTGGGCTTCGACAGCGCCTTCGACCAGGCCCTCTTGAACGACCAACCGACGACCGAGTCGCTGGCCGACGTCCAGTACGAACTGATGCACACCGTACGGCGCGGCCTGCTGGACCCGAACGCGCCGGTGCTCCACGCCAGCTACGGCGTCGACGCCAACCTGCGCTTCGACTTTCGCCAGCGCATCGTCACACTGGATCCACTGGCGCAGCGCCAGTTGCGCGTGCACCGCGAACTGCCTTCGCCTGTGCAAGGGGCAGCCCCGAGCGCAGAAGCCACGGTGCGCGAACTGGCCGAAACCGTCTGGGACCTGGGCATTGCCGGCGGCAGCCATGCCCTGTTCGACGCACCCGCCGACTGGTGGCACTGTGCCTTGGCTGCACCCGCGGCCGGCGCCGTGCAACGCTGCACCCGACTGCCGCGCCACCTGGCGTTGGCACGCGTTCTAGAAGCCGGCCCGACGACGCCTTCGCAGCTGCGGCGCACCGCGCGCGTCGACATCGACGACCTGCGCCGCTTCCCGCAAGCCTGCCTGATGCTCGGGCTGGTGCACTGGCTGCCGAACCCGGTGGCACCTACCCACTCCGTGACCTCAGGAAAACCGCAATGAACGACTTGGCTATCGACCCGATCGAACCGGTCGCCCGGCTGGCGCCGACCATGCCGCTCCCAAACCCGCAGGAGCCTTCCGCCCGGCGACGCTCGCACTAACCGCTTCGGGAGCCGCGTGGTACGCGTCTACGTGGTCGACCACCACCCCATGTTTCTGCAGGGCTTGGCCGTAGCGCTGACTGCAGAAGCCGGCTTGCGCTCGGTCGGCATGGCGGGGTCGCTGGAGCAGGCGCTGGAAGAAGCGCCGCAAGTGGCACCCGACGTGATGCTGTTGGACATGGCGCTGCCGGGGCACCGCGGCGCCGACACTATCACCGCGCTGCGCACCAAGCTGCCGCAGACACGGCTGGTCGGCATCGGTTATGAGCTGCAACCCGAAGCAGCCCGCCAGGCGCTGGCCGCCGGTGCCGCCGGCTACCTGTTGAAGTCGGCGACAGCAGACGAACTGCAAGCCGCGCTGCTGGCGGTGTCACGCGGGCAGGTGGCGTTGGCGCCGGCGTTGCGCGAGGCGTTAGCGGCGCCGGCGTCGCCAACCGCGCGCGACCCCCATCTGACCCGGCGCGAACGCGACTTGCTCGGCTTGCTGGCGCGCGGCCTGGGCAACCAGGCGATTGCCGTGGAAATGGCGGTCTCGATTCACACCGTCAAGTTCCACGTCACCAATGTGCTGTGGAAACTGCAGGCCGACAACCGCACCGCAGCAGTCGTCAAAGCGGTGCAACAGCAGATCGTCAGCTTGTAGCGCGCGCCTAAGTTCGGGCGGTTCCGGCGGCTTCCAACACCAGGTCGCCCAGCGGCGTCGCGAGCCGGGCTCGCAAGGATGGGCCGGCATCGGCAGCGAAATCCACCCCTCGCAGCCGCAACACCGCGCTTGCACGCTCGGGCACGCCGCGCAGGCTTAGCGACTGCAGCGTGACGCCGGAATCGGGCATCTGCGCGGTGGGGTGTTCGCCGGCCCACTGAATCAGCGTCGGCAGGGCACCGCCGGCATCGGGGCGGCCGTCTTCGGGTACCAGGATCTGCCACGACAACAGACCCTGCGTTGTTTCGCGACTGGCGCTGACCGGCTCCCCCGGCCGGCAGCCCACGGTGATCAAGCCCCAGCGGTGCATGTCGAGCATCGTCGAACGCACCACCGCATGGACGAGCCGCGGGCTGGCCGCCAGTTGCGCCTGTAACGCGGAGTTGTCCAGGCCAAACCAGCGCGGCCGTGTCGGCGGCGGCGCTTCGGGGTCGATGGCGATGATCTCCAGATAGACCGCCGGCCAGGCCGCGGTGGCGATCTTCAGCAGCCGGTTGTGGGTGCCGAAAAGCGCGTGCCGGCCACCCGGCCCCGGCGTGACGCCGAGCGTGGCCTCGCACCAGGCCACGCCTTGTTCGAGCGTGGCGGCGGCAACCACCAGGTGGTCGAGCGCCGTGGTCATCGGGGCTCCGTCACGCGGCACGTCAGCCCGTTCACAGACTCAAATGCCCGGCCACGCAGATCGCCACGTCGCCGCCGATCCAGACCACGCCGTCTTGCTGCTGCACGTGCACGCGCCCGTTGCGCCCGAGTGCCGTGCCTTGCGCGACCAGGTAGCGTGGGGGCGCAAGCCCGGCACCGATCAGCCATTGCGCCAGCCCGGCGTTCAGGCTGCCGGTGACGGGGTCTTCGGCGACGCCCAGGCCCGGCACGAAAGCACGCACCTCGAACAACGCTTCGTGCCCGGAAGGCTGCGCGCCGAGCAAGCCCAGCTTGACGTCGCCGAGCAGCGCCGGGTCGAGCCGCACCGACAGCACCTGCGCCGCCGAGCGCAGCATCAGCGCGCACCAGCCGGGGCCGTTGTCGACCCACTGGTGAGCTAGCACATCGGCGGGGTCGATCGCCAAACCCTGCACCAACCGCGCCACCAGGTCATCGGCTAGCGGCCCGGTGCGGCGCAGCGGCGGCGCGGCAAAGGCCAGCCTCTCGGGGTGGCCGGGATCACCCCGACGGATCCGCACCAGGCCGACGCCGCATTCCTGCACCACGAAGCCTTCTTCCCGCGGACGCCCGCCGGCGGCCAACCAGGCGTAGCAACTGCCGAGCGTGGGGTGGCCGGCGAAGGGCAGTTCGCCACCCGGGGTGTAGATGCGCACGCGGTAATCTGCAAGTTCAGCCGCTTCGGCACTCGGTGACAGCAGGAAGGTGGTCTCCGACAGGTTGGTCCAGCGCGCGAAAGCGAGCATGGTGGCGTCGTCCAGGCCTTCGGCGTCATGCACCACGGCCAGCGGGTTGCCCTTCAACCGTTCGCTGGAGAAGACATCGAGCTGGTGAAACTGGCGCGGGGTGGGCCTCATGTCATGCATCTTTCAACGTGTCGTTCAACACCTGCGCCAGCATCGCCACGCCGGCTTCGATCTGCGGCGGTGCGACCGTCACGAAGCTCAGGCGCAGTGTGTTGTGGCGCGGCTGGTGCGGAAAGAACGCCGTGCCGGGTACGAAAGCCATGCCGGCCTCGACCGCCCGCGGCAGCAGCGCTGCGGCGTCGATCTGCGGCGGCAATTCCAGCCAGAAGAACATGCCGCCGGCCGGCTTGACCCAGCGGCAGTGCTCGGGCAGGTGCTGCGCCAGCGCCGTTTGCATCGCGTCGCGATTGGTTTTGTAACGGGCGCGGATGGTGGGCACATGTTCCCGCAGAAAACCGTTCTTGACGACCTCGTGCACCACGCGCTGGTTGAAGCCCGGGGTGTGCAGATCGGCGGCCTGCTTGGCCTGCAGCAGTTTCGGATACAGCGCGGGCGGCGCGACCACATAGCCCAGGCGCAAGCCCGGTGCCAGCACCTTGGAGAACGAACCCAGATACAGCACGTTGCCGTCTTCGGCCAGCGCGGCCAACGGCGCCGGCGGCGGTTGGTCGTACCAGAGATCGCCGTAGGGGTTGTCTTCGACGATCGGCAGCCCGGCTTCGGCCGCAGCCTGCACCACGGCCAGCCGGCGCGCAGCCGGCATGCAGCGCCCGCTCGGGTTCTGATAATTCGGCAGCAGATAAACGAAGCGCGCGCCGCGGGCCCGCTCCAGCTGCGGCGGCAGCGGGCCGTCGTCGTCGCCATCGACGGCGACGAACTCGGGCTCGTAGGGCGCGAACGCTTGCAACGCGCCGAGGTAGGTGGGCGACTCCACCGCCACCGTGCTGCCGGCGTCGATCAGCAGCTTGCCGGCCAGGTCCAGCCCCTGCTGCGAGCCGGTAGTGATGAGCACCTGCGAAGCGTCGACCCGCAGGCCGTGTTCGGCCAGTTCGGTGGCAACCCATTCGCGCAGCGGTGCATAGCCTTCGCTCGGGCCGTATTGCAGCGCTTCCCGCGGGGTGTCGCGCAGCACACGGGCACTGGCTTCGGCCATGGCCGCCACCGGGAAGCCGTCGGCAGAAGGCAGGCCGCCGGCCAGCGAGATGATGCCGGGACGCTCGGTGAGCTTCAATATTTCCCGGATCGCCGACGGCGTGAGCCGTTCTGCGCGGTGCGCCAGTTGCCATTCCATCGGTCTGCCCTTTTCGTTGCGGCCTCAGGCCCTGGATCACCGGCTGCGGTTCGCATTCTCACCGGCACCGGTGGCGCCGGCGCGGACCGGCATGCGCCGACCGACGAACACCACCGCCACCACGGCCAGCGCAAAACCCAGCGTCGCAGGCTCCAGTCGTTCACCCAGCAGCGGCACGGCGAACATCAGTGCCAGAAACGGCTGCAGCAGTTGCACCTGGCTCACCCGCACCACGCCGCCGAGCGTCAACCCGTGGTACCAGGCGAAAAAGCCGAGCCACATCGAGAACAGTGCCGTGTAGCCGAAGCCGACCCAGGCCGAAGCCCGCGCCGGGGCAGCCGGCCACCACCACAGCATGGCCGGCAGCGTCAGCGGCAGCGAGCCCACCAGCACCCAGCAGATGACCTGGGGCGCCGGCATGACCGCCGCCACGCGGGCACCGGCCACATAGCCCACGGCGCCGGTGGCGACCGCCATCAACAACCAGCCGTCGGCCGCGCTCAAGCGCCCGCTGCCTTGCCAGAACGCGAACGCAAGCACCAGTGCGCACCCGAAAAGCGCACAGGCCCAGAAGCCGGCCGAAGGCCGTTGACGCAAGGTCACCGCCGCCAGCACCGCGGTGGCCAGCGGCAACAGCCCGGTGACGACCGCGGCGTGCGTGGCTTCGACTTCGCGCAGCGCCAGGGCGATGCC
>JALYUN010000272.1 GCA_030853725.1 Pseudomonadota bacterium
GGTCGAGGTCCGCACGCGGCTGCCGCGGGCGACGCGGCGCCTGGCGATTGCGCTGCACCGCGACAAGCCGCTGGCGGGCGGCGCTGCCGATTTCGTGCGGCAATGTCGAGCAGTCGGTCGCGCGGTCGGTCGCAGGGCCGATCACGCGGCTTGATACCCTCGCACACTTCTGGACTTTCGAAGCGCGCGGACCTATGAAAGCGCCTGGAAACCTGTATTGCGTGGCAGCGCCGAGCGGCGCCGGCAAATCGAGCCTGGTGAAAGCCTTGCTGGAGCTGGATTCGCATCTGGCGGTGTCGGTGTCGCACACCACTCGGGCGCCGCGCGGGCAGGAGCTGTCGGGCCGAGAATACGAGTTCATCGACGAGCCCGCCTTTCGCGCCATGATCGAACGCGGCGAGTTCATCGAATGGGCCGAGGTCCACGGCAAGCTCTACGGGACGTCACGCCGGGCGATCGAGCAGCGCCTTTCCCAGGGCGACGACGTGGTGTTGGAGATCGACTGGCAGGGCGCGCTGCAGATCAAGCGCTTGTTCGCCCATGCAGTGCTGATCTTCGTGTTGCCGCCGAGCTGGGACGAACTGGCCCAACGGCTAAGCCGGCGCGGCGAAGACCCGCCCGAGGTGATCGCGCAGCGCCTGGAGAACGCGCGCGCTGAAGTGGCGCAGGCCCGGCACTTCGACTTCTGTATCATCAACAGTCTGTTCGAGACGGCACTTTTCGACCTGAAGACGATCGTGCACTCGCAGCGCCTGAAGTACGCGGCCCAACAGCGCAACCGGTCGCAGGTCTTCGCCGCCCTGGGCCTGGGCTGATACAGGCAAAGCCCCCAACGAAACACCTACCGCCTCACACTTCACCAGGAATCACCATGGCCCGTATCACTGTCGAAGACTGCCTCGTCAAGATTCCGAACCGCTTCCAGCTCGTGCTGGCCGCCACCTACCGGGCGCGCATGTTGAGCCAGGGCCACGCCGCCAAGATCGAGTCGCGTAACAAGCCCGGGGTGACCGCGCTGCGCGAGATCGCTGCCGGCGAAGTCGGCATCGAGATGTTGCGCAAGGTGCCGGTTTAAGTTCAGGCGCCGATTGCGGCCAGGCTGGCCGCCGCACCCAAACGGCTCCCCGCGACCGCGGCCGGGAGCCGTTTTGCTGCACGGTAGCGACAACCCGCGCACGCACGTGGTGCGCGAACCGCGCTAAATTCGGGACCATGGGACTGCGTTCATTGGCCGTGGATCTGCTGCCTGCAGCGTTGCAGGGGTTCCAGCGCGGTCAGAACAGCCAACGCGAAGCGCGGCAAGACCCGAGTGCGGCTTCTTATGCGGCGCTGACCGAGAAGCTCGGCTACTTGCCCAAGGCCGATCTCCGGCAGGTGCGGCTGGCCTACAAGTTCGCCGACGAAGCCCACCTGGGCCAGTTCCGCGCCGACGGCCAGCCCTACATCACGCATCCGATAGCGGTCGCTGGCCTGTGCGCCGACTGGCGGCTCGACGCGCAGGCCATCATGGCCGCGCTGATGCACGACACGATCGAAGACCAGGGCATCAGCAAGAGCGCGTTGGTAGCGCGCTTCGGCGCCCCCACCGCCGAACTGGTGGATGGTCTGACCAAGCTGGACAAGCTGCACTTCAGCACCCGCGAAGAAGGCCAGGCCGAGAGCTTCCGCAAGATGCTGCTGGCAATGGCGCGCGACGTGCGGGTGATCCTGATCAAGATCGCCGACCGATTGCACAACATGCGCACCATGGATGCGATGAGCGGCGACAAGCGCAAGCGCATCGCACGCGAGACGCTCGACATCTATGCCCCGATTGCGCACCGCCTCGGTCTGGACCAGGCCTACCGTGAACTGCAGGACCTGTGTTTCGAGCTGATCTACCCGTGGCGCCACGCGGCGCTGGCCAAGGCACTGACACGGGCCCGTGGCCACCGCCGCGACATCGTCGAGCGGGTGCAGAAGGAAGTCGAGCGCGCTTTTGCCAAGCGTCGAATCAAGGTGCAGGTCAACGGCCGAGAGAAGACCGCGTATTCCATCTACCGCAAGATGCGTGAGAAGCATGCCGGCTTCGCGCAGGTCAACGACATCTTCGGCTTTCGGATCGTCGTGCCCACGCTGGAAGAATGCTATGCGGCGCTCGGCGTGCTGCACCAGCTCTACAAGCCGGTGCCCGGGCGCTTCAAGGACTTCATCGCCATTCCCAAGGCCAACAATTACCAGAGCCTGCACACCACGTTGCTGAGCCCGCTGAACACCGCGGTCGAATTCCAGATTCGCACCGAACGCATGCACGCGGTGGCCGAGAAAGGCATCGCTTCACACTGGATCTACAAGGAAGGCGACAAAGCCGGCAACAAGGGTCAGCCGAGTGCGGCCGATGCGCAGCGCCTCTCGGGCATCTGGCTGCAGAGCCTGCTCGACATCCAGGACGAAACCCGCGACGCGGCCGAGTTCCTGGAGCACGTGAAGATCGACCTGCATCCGGACGCGGTCTATGTCTTCACGCCTCGCGGCCGCATTCTGGCGCTGCCGCGCGGCGCCACGCCGATCGACTTCGCCTATTCGATCCATTCGGATGTGGGCCAGCACACGGTGGCGGCCAAGGTCAACCACGAACCAGTGGCGCTGCGCACCGAACTGCACAGCGGCGACGTGGTCGAGATCATCACCGCTCCCAACGCGCGACCCAACCCCGGCTGGCTGACGATGGTGCGCACCGGCCGTGCACGCTCGAAGATCCGTCAGCACCTGAAGAACATGGCCGGCGACGAATCACAGGCGCTGGGCGAGAAGCTGCTGATGCAGGCCCTGCGCGCCGAAGGCCTGCAGCCGCCGTCGACCGAACTGTCGGACACCGCGGCGGCAGCGCTGTGGCAGCAGCTCACGCGATGGAGCGGCAACAAGAGTCGTGCCGACCTGATGGTCGACCTGGGCCTGGGTCGCAAGATCGCCACCATCGTTGCCAAGCGCATGGCGCTGATGATGGTCGAACGCGGCAGTGTGCCCGATGCCGTCACCCTCACGCTCGGCCGTTATGCGCAAGACGAAAACGCCCCGCGGCAGGGCGTGATCTTCATCGACGGCGACGAAGGCGCATCGATCCAGTTGGCGCATTGCTGCCGACCGATTCCCGGGGACCCAATCAAGGGCTACCTGGGGCGCGGTGAAGGGCTGATGGTGCACACCGCAGACTGCCCCGTCGGCAAGCGCCTGTTCGAGCGCGACCGTGAACGCTGGATGCAGGTGGCCTGGGCCGAAGAGCTGACACGCAGCTTCGAGACCACGGTCTACGTGCTGGTGAAGAACGGCAAGGGCGCGCTGGCGCAACTGGCGACCGCTATCAGCGTAGCCGGGGCCGACATCACCCACATCGACATGAACCCGGAACCGGCCGACGAGACCATCGAGTTGCGTCTGCTGGTAAGCGTGCGCGACCGTGTGCACCTGGCCGACGTGTTGCGCGCGATGCGGCGCTCTACGGTGGTGCTGCGGGTGTCGCGCTACCGCTTCAACCAGGCGGTGGTGGTCGGGGCGGCGTAACCGTGTCGGTTTCAGGCGCAGGGTACGTCACGCGCACCACTTCGATCCGCTCACTGCCGGCCGGCGTTGTGAGCGTGACTTCGTCGCCCTCGTGCGCTTTCAACAGCGCCCGGGCGATCGGCGAGATCCAGCTCACCTCGCCTTGCAGGCTGTCGGCTTCGTCGACGCCCTTGATCGTCACCGTGCGCTCGGCCCCTTCGGCGTCGGCATAGGTCACGGTGGCACCGAAGTAGACCTGCGTCAGGCCGTGGTGCAGTGAAGGATCGGCCACTTCGGCAATGTCCAGCCGCTTCGTCAGGAAGCGGATGCGGCGGTCGATTTCGCGCAGCCGCTTCTTGCCGTAAAGGTAGTCGCCGTTCTCGGAACGGTCGCCGTTTTTCGCCGCCCAAGAAACGGTCTCCACCATCTTCGGCCGTTCGTCGTCCAGCAGCGTCATCAACTCACGCCGCAAGGCGTGGTAGCCCGCAGGCGTCAGGTAGTTGCGGGCACCGGGGGGCAGCGGCGGCAACCCGCCGGTTTCGGGTTCGTCGTCTTCGACGTCGCCCTCGGGCTCGCGCGTGAAAGCCTTGTTCATGAGGCGGCTGGTCTCCGGTGGGAATGCCACCAACCGTACCAGAGCAACAGGCCTCGGCCAGAATGACCGTGTGCCATCCACCCCCACCGTGCCTCACGGCGTCACCGTCTTCGAACGCGGCTGGCTCTCTTCGAACAACGTGCTGTTGCACGGCGACAGCGAAGATGCAGGCAGCGTGTTGATCGACAGCGGCCACTTCACGCACGCCGACCAGACGGTCGCGCTCGTGCGCCAAACGCTATCGGGCGGCAGGCTGGCGCGCATCGTCAACACCCACCTGCATTCCGACCACTGCGGCGGCAACGCCAGCCTGCAGCGCGTTTTCGGTTGCGCGATCGGCATTCCACCAGGGCAGTGGCAAGCGGTGCAGCGATGGGACGAGCAGGCACTGAGCTATGCACCGACGGCGCAGCGTTGCGAGCGCTTCGTGGCCGACCACATCGTGGCGCCGGGCGATGCCGTCTGCGTCGGCGGGCACCAGTGGCAGGCCTTTGCTGCGCCCGGCCACGACCCGCATTCGCTGATCCTGTTCGAACCCGAGACCCGCACCGCGATCACCGCCGACGCGCTCTGGCAACGCGGCTTTGGCGTGGTGTTTCCGGAACTCGACGGTGAACGCGCATTCGACGACGTGGCCGACGTGCTGGCGCTGATCGAATCGCTCGACGTCAGACTGGCGATTCCGGGCCACGGTGCCCCTTTCGATGATGTACCGGCAGCATTGCAGGTTGCACGCCAACGGCTGGCGGGCTTCCGCGCCGACCCCGAACGCCATGCGCGCCATGCGATGAAGGCGCTCTTGAAGTTTCACCTGCTGGCAGAACAACGCCAAACCTGGGCCCAGCTGTCCGATTTTCTGCACCGCGGCTCGCTCTACGGCCAGGTCTGGGAACGACTCGGTCGCCCGGAGGGGTCGATGGACCGCTTCGGTGAATCCCTGGTCCGCGAACTGACTGGTATCGGCGCGCTGGCATCGCGTGACGGGGTGGTCTACAACGCTTGAATCCCGTCACGGAATCGCCCCCCATGAAGAACGACACCCGCACCGAAAAAGACAGCTTCGGTCCAATCGAAGTCCCGGCCGACGCGCTGTGGGCCGCGCAGACCGAGCGCAGCCGCCGCTTCTTCGCCATCGGCACCCAGCGCATGCCGCCCGAGCTGATCACGGCCATTGCCGAGATCAAACGCGCTGCGGCTGAAGTCAACCGCGACCTGGGTCGGCTCGACAGGGCCAAGGCCGATGCCATCGCCGATGCGGCGCGGCGCGTGGCTGCGGGTGAATTCGAAGCCGAGTTCCCGCTGTCGGTCTGGCAAACCGGTTCGGGCACGCAGAGCCACATGAACGTCAACGAGGTGGTGGCGCATGTGGCTTCACGCGCGCTCGGTGGCGGCCTCGGTGCCGAGCGGCGCGTGCATCCGAACGACGAAGTCAACCTGGGCCAGTCGTCGAACGACGTATTTCCGAGCGCGATGCACGTGGCCGTGACGCTGCAGATGCGCCGGCTCCTGGCTGCGTTGGGTGAACTGCGCGCAGCGGTGCAGACCAAGGGCCAGGCCTTTGCCGACACCATCAAGATCGGCCGCACCCACCTGCAGGACGCCACGCCGGTGACCTTGGGCCAGGAATTCGGCGGTTACGACGCGCAGCTCGGCATGGCCGAGAACGCGCTGCGGCAAGCGCTGCCGGCAGTGCATGCGCTGGCCATCGGCGGCACCGCGGTCGGCACCGGGCTGAACACCCACCCGGTCTTCGGCACGCGCGTGGCGGCCCGGCTCGCCGAGCGCCTGGGTGAGCCCTTCGTGGTGGCGGCGAACCCTTTCGCCGCGCTCGCCGGCCACGAAGCGCTGGTACTGCTGCATGCCGCGCTGCGCAGCCTGGCGATTGCGCTGACCAAGATCGGCAACGACATCCGGCTGATGGGCAGCGGACCGCGGGCGGGCATCGGCGAATTGCGATTGCCCGAGAACGAACCCGGCAGTTCGATCATGCCGGGCAAGGTCAACCCGACGCAGGTCGAAGTGCTGACGATGGTCTGCGCCCAGGTGATGGGCCACGACGTGGCGATCGGCATTGCCGCGGCTTCGGGCCAGTTCGAATTGAACGTGTACAAGCCGCTGATTGCCTACGACGTGCTCGACAGCCTGCGCTTGCTGGCCGATGCGATGCACAGCTTCGCCGCCCATTGCGTGGCCGGCATCGAAGTCAACGAAGTTCGCACGCAGGAACTGTTGTCACGCTCGCTGATGCTGGTGACGGCGCTGACGCCGCACATCGGCTACGACCGCGCCAGCAAGATCGCTCGTCAGGCGCACGAACAAGGCCTGAGCTTGCGCGAAGCTGCTTTGCTGGCCGGGGTCGACGGCGCCGATTTCGATGCCTGGGTCGATCCACGCAAGATGCTGGGCCCGTCTGCTTAGACGTTCAGCGGCAGCACCTTTCGGGCATCACTGGCTTCAGCGCAAGCGGCGTTCAATCTCGGGCCGGATCCGCTGAGCGGGTGTCGTCACTGGTCGCGGCATCGAGTCCGGCGGCTTCGTCATGCCAGCCACGCTGCCTTGCCGCGGCGTTGCGCTCGGTGCGCTCGCGGGCCCACAGATCCTCCAGTTGCTCGCGCCCCTGCCGTGCCATCGACACCAGCTTGCCTTCGTCGCCCACATGCGGCGCCGACCGTACCAACTGCTCGATGGTGTGGCGGCGAAAGCGCAGCGCCTGGTTGCGGGCGGCGTGGCGCTCGAACCCCATCGCCTCCAGTACGCTGCGCCCGCTCATCAGCGCCGAGTCCAGCGTCTCGCGTTCGATCTGCCGCACCCCGCGCAGGTAGAGCTGGTGCCACTGCGTCGCGTCGCGCGCACGGGCCACGATCGTCGCCTGCTTGAAATGTTCACGCGCGATGTCGACCACCTTCAGCGCTTGCTGCGGGTCGTCGATCGCCACCACGATCACACGGGCCGAAGCGGCACCCGCGGTGCGCAACAGGTCCAGCCGTGTGGCGTCGCCGTAGAACGCCGGCCAGTCGAAACGCCGCACCAGTTGCACTTGCTCGGCGCTGTGGTCCAGCACCGTCGCGGCGAAGCCATTGGCCGACAACAGCCGGCCGACGATCTGGCCGTAGCGGCCGAAGCCGCAGATGAGGATCGGTGCATGCTGTTCGTCGTGGATCTCGGCCACGCCGGCTGGCAGCGGGCCGGAACGCTGCTGCGTGGCGGCCCAGCGGTCGGCTACCACCAGCAGCAACGGCGTCAGCAGCATCGACAGCGCCACCGCGGCGATCAACAACGACGACGCTTCGGCGCTGATGACGCTGGCGCCGGCCGCGGCCTGGAACACCACGAAGCCGAATTCGCCGCCCTGCGCCAGCAGAATCACGAACACCGGCCGCTCGGCTCCGGGCACGGGTAGCAACCGCGCCATCGCCCACAGCACGACCGACTTCAGCAGCAGGAAGCCGGCGACCACGGCCGCCACGATCCACGGGTGCGACAGCACCGCATGGAAGTCGATGCTCATGCCCACCGCCATGAAGAACAGACCCAGCAGCAGACCCTTGAAAGGTTCGAGGTCGGTTTCCAGTTCGCGCCGGTATTCGCTTTCGGCCAACAGCACCCCGGCCAGAAAGGCGCCGAGCGCCATCGACAGCCCCACGCTCTGCATCAGTGCCGCGGTCGCCACCACCAACAGCAGCGAAGCGGCGGTGAAGATCTCGGGCGTGCGGCTGCTGGCGATCCAGCGCAATGCCGGGCGCAGCAGCAGCCGCCCGCCGAACACGATGGCTGCGATCACGCCGAAGACCTTGGCCGCTGCGATCCAGGGGCTCTCACCGGCCGCATGCACACCCGCCGTGCCGTTGCCGATGACCGCCAGCAGGGGCACCACCGCCAGGATCGGGATCGCCGCGATGTCTTGCAACAGCGCCACGCTCAACACGTTACGTCCGGCGGTGGTCGACATCAGATTGCGTTCGGCCAGCACCGCCAGGCCGATCGCGGTCGAACTCAGGCCGAGGCCCAATCCCGCCACCAGCGCCAGCCGCCATTCGACCCCGCACAGCCAGGCCGCGGCACCGATCAGCACCGCCGACCCCAGTAGTTGCAGGCTGCCCCAGCCGAAGATCGGCCGCCGCAGCGACCACAGCCGTTTCGGCTCCAGCTCCAGCCCCACCAGGAACAGCATCAGCACCACGCCGAATTCGGCGAACTGCAGCATCGAACTGGGCTCGGTGATCAGCTTGAGGCCGAACGGGCCAATGACGATGCCCGCCACCAGGTAGCCGATGATCGAACCCAGTCCGAGCAGCCGCGCCA
>JALYUN010000299.1 GCA_030853725.1 Pseudomonadota bacterium
GCACTGTCCCGACGACGAACACGAACAGCAAATGCCATCCCGGCCAGCCGTCGGCCGCGATCCAGAGCGCGGCCAGCGTGGGCCACAACAGCAGCAGCCAACCGGCGGGGCGGTCGAAGCGGATGAGGTCCAGGTACGGCGCCGGGCCCTTTTGGGCGCGTGGCGGCGGGGGATCGGCTACAGCGGTAGGGCTCACTGCACCGAATTATCCCCGTCGACCTGGCAGCAAGCGTCCCGTTTGCTGCCAGGGCCATCGGTGCCGCAGCGGGCTTGGTAGGCTCGGCTTCATGAACGCTTCCGATGTCCTCGCATTCTGGTTCGGCACTGCTGCCGCCACCGCAGCACTCGACCCGCGCAAAGAGTGGTTCGTCAAAGACCCGGCTTTCGACGACGCCATCCGCCAGCGCTTCGGGTCGTTGGTGGATCGAGCGCTGGCAGGCCCGCTCGGCTGGGACGCCGATGACCGCGAGCACCTGGCCGAGTTGATCGTGCTGGACCAGTTTCCGCGCAACCTGTATCGCGGCCAGGCGCGGGCTTTTGCCGGCGACGCGCGGGCCCTGCCGCTGGCCCTGTCGTTGATCGACCTGGCAGCCGAACAATTGCTGCAGCCGGTGCAACGCTTGTTCATCTATCTGCCGCTGGAACATGCCGAAGACCGCGCGCTGCAGGCCCGCAGCGTGGCGTTGTTCGAAGCGCTGGCGACCGAGTCGCCCGGACTGCAAGACACGCTCGTGTACGCCCACCGGCACCAGGAAGTGATTGCCCGCTTCGGTCGATTCCCGCACCGCAACAAGGCATTGAGCCGGCAAAGTACACCTGAAGAAGTCGAATATTTAGCCCAGCCAGGAAGCGGTTTCTAGCGCTGCGGCAGTTGCGCTTCGCCGCTGGCGCGGTATCCCCGCAGCAGCGCGGTAGATCGACCAGCCTGTACATTCATCCAGCCCATGCAAGTTCAAGCCAAACTCGCCATCCTGGCCGACGCCGCCAAATACGACGCTTCGTGCGCGTCCAGCGGCGCCGACAAACGCAACTCGCTGAAGGGGCGCGGTATCGGTTCGACCGAAGGCAGCGGCATCTGCCACAGCTATGCGCCCGACGGCCGCTGCATCTCGCTGTTGAAAATCCTGCTGACGAACTACTGCACCTACGACTGCCTGTACTGCGTCAACCGCGTCAGCTCCAACGTGCCACGGGCGCGTTTCACGGTGCAGGAAGTGGTGGACCTGACCTTGGATTTCTACCGCCGCAATTGCATCGAAGGCCTGTTCCTCAGCAGCGGCATCATCCAGAGCCCCGACTACACGATGGAGCAGGTGGTGGAAGTGGCGCGCCGGCTGCGTGAGGACCATGACTTCCGTGGCTACATCCACCTGAAGACCATCCCCGACGCCAGCCCGGCGCTGCTGGCTGCGGCCGGACGCCATGCCGACCGGCTCAGCATCAACGTCGAGTTGCCCACCGCCGAAGGCCTCGCGGCGTTGGCGCCGGAGAAAGACAGTGCCGGCATCCGGCTTTCGATGGCACGAATCCGAATTCATATCGACGAAGCCAAAGACGCCCGCAAGCCGCAGTCGGTGGCGTCGGTGGCCGGCGTGGCACCCAAGCGCGCAACAGCGCCGCGCTTCGCGCCGGGTGGGCAGAGCACACAGATGATCGTCGGCGCCGACGCCGCCGACGACCGCACCATCCTCGCAACCAGCGCGTCGCTGTACGGCTCCTACGGACTGAAGCGGGTCTACTTCTCCGCCTTCAGCCCGATCCCCGACGCCTCACGCGCGCTGCCGTTGCGCGCGCCACCGCTGGTGCGCGAACACCGGCTGTACCAGGCCGACTGGCTGATGCGCTTCTACGGTTTCGAGCACGACGAGATCACCTCGCCGGGCAATGGCATGCTCTCGCTCGAAGTCGATCCGAAGCACGCTTGGGCGTTGGCACACCGCGAACGGTTTCCGGTCGACCTGAACCGCGCGCCGCGCGAAATGCTGCTGCGCGTGCCCGGGCTCGGAGTCAAGACAGTCAACCGGTTGCTGGCATCGCGCCGGGTGCGGCGCCTGCGTTGCGAAGACTTGGCGCGGCTGCGGGTCGCAATGAAGAAGGTGCTGCCGTTCGTCGAGCTGGCCGACCATCGGCCCGGGCGCGAACTGGAAGCTGCGGTGGCATCGCTACCAGCGCGCATTCCGCAGCAGGCCGGTCTGTTCGACGATGCAACTTGAGCTGGCCAGCGAAACCGACTTCGAAGGCTTCCGGCGCGCCGCGCGCAGTCTGCTGTCCGAAGGGTCCGCCCCCAACGCCGTGCAATGGCGGGTGGCCGGCTCGACGACGCCCGAACTGGCGCTGGAAGCCAGCGGGCCGCTAGCCAAGGCAGCGCCGAGCGCCACCGTCAAGGTGCCGCCCGACTTCATCGCGCTGTGCCGTGAAGTCGTGCTGCATGCCGACTCCACGCGCTTCGATCTGCTGTACCGGCTGCTGTGGCGGCTGCAACACGAACCCGGGCTGCGCCACGACGCGGTCGACCCGCAACTTCTACAGGCGCGCCAGATGGCGCAGGCGGTGCGCCGCGACATGCACAAGATGAAGGCCTTCGTGCGCTTTCGCGAACTGCCGCCGGCCAATGGCGAAGCGGTGTTGCACGTGGCGTGGTTCGAGCCCGAACACCACATCGTTGAAGCCGTGGCGCCGTTCTTCGTGCGCCGTTTCACCGCCATGCGCTTTGCGATCCTGACCCCCGAACGCTGCGTGCGCTGGGACGGTGAACAGCTGGCCTACAGCCCCGGCGCCAAGCGCGAAGACGCGCCCCCGGCCGATGCCGGCGAGGCGCTGTGGCTGACCTACTACCAGAGCATCTTCAACCCGGCGCGGCTGAAGCTACGGGCGATGGAGAAGGAAATGCCGCGCAAGTACTGGCACAACCTGCCCGAAGCGACATTGATCTCAGGCTTGGCGGCGCAGTCGTCGAAGCGCACCGGCACGATGATCGAGGACGAGCCCACCGCGCCGCGCGCCCTGTCGCCGGTAATGGCAGCGCACCGAACCAGCGCGATCCAACCCGCCGCATCGCCCGCCGCGCCTCCCCCAGACGCAACGGCCACCGAGCGGCTGCAGGCATGGCAGTCGCAACGCAACGCTGCAGCCGGGTGCCGTGAATGCCCGATCGGCGCGCTGGCCACCCAAACCGTTTGGGGCGAAGGGCCAATGAACGCGGCGGTGATGATGGTGGGCGAGCAGCCCGGCGACCAGGAAGACCTGCGTGGCGAACCCTTCGTGGGACCATCTGGCCAGTTGCTGAACCGTGCGATGGCGCAACTCGGCTGGGACCGCGCCACTGTCTACGTCACCAATGCCGTCAAGCATTTCAAGTACGAACCGCGCGGCAAGCGCCGCATGCACAAGACCGCGGCGCAAAAGGAAGCCGACGCTTGCCTGCACTGGCTGGAAGCTGAGATCGAGCTGGTGCAACCGCAGGCGATCGTCGCCTTGGGCGCCACGGCGGCCCGCCAATTGATGGGGCGGCCGGTGGCGGTCACGCGTGAACGCGGGCACTGGTTGCAGCGAGCCGATGGACGCAAGGTGCTGATCACCCTGCACCCATCGGCGCTGCTGCGCACCGACGCCGTCGAGCGCGACGCGGCTTACGCGGCCTGGCTTGCGGACCTGGCGTTGGCGGCGCCAGAGGTCACCTGACACGCGGACAGGTCGACCGCGACCCCGTTGCAGAAATTCCTGGTTTGCACCCTTTTCTTCGTTACATCGAGTGATGGTCGAATCGCACCGCTCCCGTTCGACCAAACTGGGTAGGGCCTTTCACTGGAGATGTTGACCATGGCGGATACGAAGACCCTCACGCCGGCGGCTGAGCTGGCGAATCAGAACGACAGCCACTTTCCGAACGAGAGTGACGACTATCGTCACGCGCGAAACGCGTTGCTGGCCGAAGAGATCGAGTTGCGCCGGCAACTCTGGCGCGTCGGACAAATGCGTCGGGCGCTGCCGCCGGGGGGCATGGTGGTGAAGGACTATCGCTTCGTGGGACCGGATGGTGAAGTCGGCCTCGCAGCCCTGTTCGGCGAGCACGACGCACTGATCGTCTACAGCATGATGTACGGGCCGCAGCGCAAGCAGGGTTGCCCCATGTGCACGTCGCAGTTGAGCGCCTGGGACGGGGTGGCTCCGAATCTGGAGCAGCGCATCGCGCTGGCCGTGGTGGCCCGATCCCCTTATGAGCGAATCGCTTCCTATGGCGCAAGTCGTGGCTGGCGACACCTGAAGCTCTACGCCGATTCGAGCGGCGATTTCACCGAGGACTTCGTTGGTGAACGTGATGCGGACATGCCGGCCTATACGGTGTTCAAGCGCGAGGGCGGCGCGATCCATCACTTCTACAGTGCCGAGGGATCGATGGCCATGGCCGACCCCGGTCAGGACTCGCACAACGCGCCAGACATGAATCCCTTGTGGATCCTGCTGGACACCACGCCTGCGGGTCGCGGCACGGACTGGTATCCGAAACTGGACGACGTGAACCGGGCCCGCTGAATATGGAAACCGAATGCCGGAGCCTTCGTACCGCTGGTCCTGCTGGGTCAGTGAACGGACCGACGCAGGCTAGCTTCGCAACGCATTCAACAGCGGCCGGCCAGCCCGATCTCGGTAGACATCGAAGTCGGCTTCCAGGCTCAGCACATGGCGCAGCCGGCGGCGGGCGGCGGCTTCGGCCACCGAGGCGTCGGCCAGGTCGAAAGGCAAGTCGGCGAAACGTTCGCTGATGACGAGCACGTCGCCTACGCTGGCCGCGTCGGCGCTGTCGACCTCGACCGCGCCGCGTTCGACCCAGCGCAGGAAGTCGAGCGCGGCCTCGTTGTGGATACGGTGGGCCAGTAACGCGCAAACCTCGGTCAAAACCGGCCAGGTACTGATGAGACGGGTTTCGGGGTGCGCTCGCAGCCACGCAAGCACCCGGTCATGCCAATGGTCGGTGTGGTTGAACAGCGCCAGCAGCGGGCCGCTGTCGACAACGATCGCGGCAATGCGCGTTGCCGCGGCGCGCTTCTCAGCCGCCACCGCGCTTGCGCTTGTCGGCTTGCACTTCGGTCCACACATCGGCCGCGGCTGCCTTGCGCCGGCTGGCCAGTTCAGGCGGCCCGCTGTAGCGTCCGAACAGGTCGGCGCCGAGCGCGTGGGCCGACTGTGGCAACGCCGGCGCCTGCGCCAGATACTGCGCCACCGCTTCTCGAATGACGACGCTGGCCGGGACGCCGGCCGCATCGGCATAGCGACGCAGCCCGCTCTCCAGCGGGACGGGCAGTTTTACAGTCATCGTCATGGCGGCGTCTCCGGTGCAGGTCACGAAGCGTATTATTTTATGTAATAAGCTGCCCGGCAAGCGGATGGTATTACCCGTCCATTTGTTTCTGAAACACCAGCCCGGCATGCTCGCGCAGCGCATGAAATCTGATCTTCGGCCAGTTGCTTTCGATTGCCCGCAGTTCCGGCGCGTACTCCACCAGCACCGTGGGCGCGTCGACCGCGTCGTAGGCCACGCGATGCGCATTGCCGTCGATGAAACGCTTGAGTTCGCGTTCATTCGCGGCTGCGCCTTCGCCGGTTTCAGCCGTGACCCAGCGCGCCACTTGGTAACGGCTTGGCATGATGCGTGCCTTGCAGCCGTACTCGTGTTCGAGCCGGTGGGCCACGACCTCGAACTGCAATTGCCCGACAGCGCCCAACAGCAGCAGGGTGCCACCCACGGGCCGGAAGACCTGAATCGCGCCTTCCTCACCCAACTGCGTCAAGCCGGCCTTGAGTTGCTTGGTGCGCAGCGGGTCGGCCACTTCCACGCTTCTGAACATCTCGGGTGCGAAGAACGGCAGGCCGGTGAACTGCAGCGCTTCACCTTCGGTCAGGGTGTCGCCCAGCTGCAGCACGCCGTGGTTCGGAATGCCGATGATGTCGCCCGCAAAAGCTTCGTCCAGCAATTCGCGCCGCTGGCTCAGGAACGACACCACGGTGTTGGGTCGCAGCTCCTTGCCACTGCGCGCCACCTTCAGCCGCATGCCGCGTTCGAAGTGGCCCGAAGCCACGCGTAGGAAGGCGATGCGGTCGCGGTGCGCCGGGTCCATGTTGGCCTGAATCTTGAAAACCACACCGCTGAACTTGGGCTCCGTTGGCTGCACCACTCGCTGGATCGCAGCCCGCTCGCCGGGCGGCGGTGCCAGGTCGACCAGGGCGTCCAGCACCTCACGCACACCGAAGTTGTTGACGGCCGATCCGAAGAACATCGGCGTCTGCTTGCCTGCCAAGAAAGCGGCCTCGTCGAAGGGCGGCGCGGCTTCGGTCAGCAACGCGATCTCGCCCTGCGCTTGTGCGTACTGGTCGCCGAAGCGTTGCGCATAGATCGGGTTGTCGAGTCCGGTAACGATCTCGTCGGCGGCTCCCTTTCGGTCTTCTCCGGGGCTGAAAACACGCATTTGTTTTTCACGCAGATCCATCACGCCATGGAAGCGCTTGCCCATGCCCACCGGCCAGGTGAAAGGCACCACCTCCATACCCAATTCACGCTCGATCTCTTCCATCAGATCGAGCGGGTCCTTCACTTCGCGGTCCATCTTGTTGACGAAGGTCAGGATCGGCGTATTGCGGGCGCGGCAAACCTGCAGCAGGCGCCGGGTCTGCGGCTCGACGCCGTTGGCGGCGTCGATCACCATCAACGCCGCGTCCACCGCGGTCAGCACCCGGTAGGTGTCTTCGCTGAAGTCCTGGTGGCCGGGGGTATCCAGCAGGTTGATGACGCAGTCGCGGTATTCCATCTGCATCACGCTGGAAGCCACCGAGATGCCGCGCTGCTTTTCGATCTCCATCCAGTCGGAGGTGGCGTGGCGACTCGCCTTGCGGGCTTTCACCGAG